>DATBNI010000382.1:0-7434 GCA_036554425.1 Psychromonas sp. | reverse complement strand
AAAGGTTTGAATTTTGATCAAGTAAGCTTTTCAGGTAGTATTACCGATGGAATTGTTAAAAATGATGATTTTTACTTAAATGGCGCTGCCGGGAAAATATCAGGTAAGGGGCTTATCGACTTGCCAAACTATGATACTAATTATCAGATGAGTTACAGCCCTGCAGTCACCTCAAGTTTACCCGTTTTAAGCGCATTTTTGATCAGTCCGTTGACCGGTGCGGCCGTTTTTATGTTAACAAAAATTTTAGAACCTGTTGTTGAGACTATTATCCGCGTTGACTTTACCGTTAAAGGTCCCTTGAGCGGCCCTGAAATAAAACTTATCAATAGAAAAAAAGCGAAAGTAACACTGCAACACACTGAAGTGCTTGATGAAATAGAAGAACTCAAGCAAAAAAATGCCGGTAATTAATAATAACGCTAGGCTCTCGATTCTAGTGCTGTTTGAGTTTGCTTCTGAACCTTTTTTTGCTCATGAGCTCAGCAGATGCTAACGTTGGTTGTCTTATCGATGTTAAGGATCTGCACACTATTAAAGGGGACTGACAATGAGTTTTAACCTATCAGCAATACAAATGCTCAGTTTGAGTGTTCCAAGTGAGAATTTGGCGCGTTTAGAACTGCTGTTGGCTGGATTGTCTCCTGCTCCCGGACAGTTGGTCCTGCTGCCTGAGAATGCTCTCTGCCTCGCAGAAAAAGAGCATTATTTAGCGTTATCCGAAAATTTGGGAGAGGGTTATTATCAGTTAATGTTGAGCAACCTGGCAAAACGTTACCGATGTTATTTAGTCTGTGGCAGTTTCCCGATTAAAAGCACCATAGCGGATAAAATATTTACAACTTGTTTGGTGTTTTCGCCCTTGGGCGAACTCATTAGCCACTACCATAAAATGCATCTCTTTGACGCACAGGTCCCTGATAAAAAAGGACTTTATAAAGAGTCCGATACCTTTATCCCGGGGCAGGAAGTTAAGCTGTTTAACTGGGATTGTGGCGATTATTCCGTTAAAGTTGGATTAACTATCTGTTACGATTTACGTTTCCCGAGTTTATTTCAAACATTACGCAAACAGGGAGCTGATATTATATTAGTGCCCGCCGCCTTTACCCAGACCACAGGACAGGCGCACTGGTTACCTTTATTACAAGCACGGGCAATAGAAAATCAGTGTTATATTATTGCTGCTAATCAGGACGGCCGTGCAACCTATGGTCATTCAGTGATTATTTCACCCTGGGGTGAAGTACTTGAACAATTAGAAGATGGTGAAGGCAGTATTGAGCATCTCTTTGATAAGTCACAGATAGAAAAAATTCGTCAAGCTATGCCGATCCTTGCGCATAACCGTTTTACAACCTTAACTAGCTTTTAAAAGTTTAAAGGAAATTTTCATGTCTTTCGATAAAATATGCGAACGATTTTTAGCACCAGCACAATTACAAATTAGTGATTTAGAATCTCAGCTTTCAGCCCTTAACAGCACTCAAATTGATTATGCCGATTTTTATTTTCAGTCAAGCCGTCATGAATCTTGGTTATTAGAAGATGGGATTGTCAAAGACGGCAGTTATAACATCGAAAAAGGGGTTGGTATCCGTGCGATTTCAGGTGAAAAAACCGGTTTTGCCTATTCGGATCAAATTTCGCTAAAAGCCATTAATGATGCAGCTGATGCCGCTAAAAGCATTGCTAGAAGTGGACAGGAAAAACAGATAAAACTTATTATGCCAACCCCTTCTAAGTTGATTTATGGTGAATCCGATCCTCTGATAAGTTTATCGAGAGATAAAAAAATAACGCTCTTAAAACAGGTTGATCAGTTTACCCGAGCCTTAGAGCCTTCGGTCACCGATGTTACTGTCTCTCTCAATGCGGTTTACGAAGAGATTCTGGTGGCGGCGAGTGACGGTACTCTAGCCACAGATATTCGCCCGTTAGTGCGTTTTAGCTGCTCTGTATTGATTGAAAAAAAGGGTAAACGTGAGCGTGGCAGTGCAGGTGGCGGCGGACGTTTTGATTTAGATTATTTTATTGATAGCAGCGCAGGCGAAGCTGTGGTATTTGGTTATGCGCGTGCGGCTGTTCATCAAGCTTTAGTTAATATTGAGGCGGTTGATGCGCCCGCAGGTTCAATGCCGGTGATTGTGGGTGCCGGCTGGCCGGGCGTGTTATTACATGAAGCAGTTGGACATGGTTTAGAAGGGGACTTTAATCGTAAAGGTTCATCGGCTTACGCGGGACACGTGGGTGATAAAGTCGCGTCAGAGCATTGCACCGTCATTGATGATGGTACTATTAAAGATCGTCGCGGCTCTCTTAATATCGATGATGAAGGCACTAAAACGCAGCGTAATGTTTTAATCGAAAAGGGTATTTTAAAAGGTTATATGCAGGATAAAATGAACGCCCGATTGATGGGGGTTGCACCTACCGGTAATGGGCGCCGAGAATCCTATGCACACCTGCCCATGCCGCGTATGACTAACACTTTTATGCTTAATGGCAATTATGCTCATGAAGAATTAATTGAAAGTGTTAAAAAAGGTATTTACGCACCTAATTTTGGCGGTGGTCAAGTCGATATTACCTCGGGTAAATTTGTCTTCTCAGCCTCCGAGGCATACCTTATTGAAAATGGTAAAATAACCACCCCTATTAAAGGCGCGACCCTGATTGGTAACGGTTTTGATACCATGCAGCAAATATCCATGGTCGCTAATAATATGGCGCTGGATTCAGGTGTGGGTGTATGCGGTAAAGAAGGGCAGAGTTTACCGGTGGGCGTGGGGCAACCGTCGGTGAAAATTGACCAACTCACTGTTGGCGGGACGAATTAAAAAAATATATTTTTAGCCGACATAAGCCTGTTCCACTTATTTATAATAAAGGCAAGGCTCTCAATAAGTGGGATGATTTTAACGCAAAAAGTTGATTGGAGTATTATGTCTATTGCTATTATATTGTCCCTCTATCTCTTATTTTATCTGAACTGTTATGTACTACGGTGAGAAACTAAACAGCATAACGCATCTGCTGGGGGCAGTTTTGGCCCTGATTGGCTTGGGGGTGTTATTAACACTTGCTATGCAGACGCACAACTGGCGAGTTTTTGTCAGTTTTGCTGTTTTTGGCTTTACCCTTGTCCTGCTTTACACTATGTCCACCTTGTATCACAGCTTGCACCCCCCGAAACTAAAAAAAATATTCCAGAAGCTTGATCACGTATCAATTTACCTGTTAATCGCAGGCACCTATACACCCTACATGCTGGTCTCTTTAGAAAATAATAACGGCCTGATCATGCTGATATTGGTATGGGGGTTAGCTGTTATCGGCTTATTATTAGATATTTTAGTTGCCAAACGCATTGAATGGTTACAATTGTCGATTTATCTTCTGATGGGCTGGATTTGCCTGTTTAATTATTCTGATTTACAGGCTGCCATCCCCGCTGCAGGAGTGCTTTGGCTGACCGTTGGGGGAATTGCTTATACGGGAGGTATTGTGTTTTATGTTTTGGACACGCTGAATAAATTAAAACATGCGCACGGCATCTGGCACTTGTTTGTTTTATCGGGCTCTATCAGCCATTTTATCTCTATCGCTGGATACGTAAGATGAGCCTTAAAGAGTGTGCATACTTAGTTTAATAACAGGGCATTTTAGTTTGCTTTGGCATGGCGGAATCTTTAAAAATCAAAAAAGAGCAATGCGTTGAGCATTTCTCTTTTTTTGCTGGACTGTAAGTTATAAACAAAGGGGTTTTAAATAAGTAAATAAATCCTTTGCTGCCTTGGCGGGTTTTTCTAATTTTTTTTCTTTATTTGCCTGACGTACAAGTTGGCGTAGTTTTTGACGATCAAGTTGCGGGTATTCTTCTAATAACTGCTCAATTTTACTATCCCCAAGCTCGATTAACTGATCTCTTAACAGCTCTAAGTTTTGTGTCGCATGGGTTAATTGCTGATGTTTATTGTTGAGTTTATCGAGCGCGGTTTGAATCACGGCAATATCTTCGGTTCTGAGTATTTTACCTATGTATTGTATTTGACGGCGCAGTGCTTCGTGCTTGCCGCTAATTTTATGGGCAACAGAAATAGCATGAAAAAGTGATTCACTTGCCGGTACCTGAGCGAGTTGTTTTTTATTTAATGCAACTAATTCACGACCGATTAATTTTAGCGCATCAGCATCACGTTTAATTTGCGATTTACTGATTTCGTCTTCAACAACTTCTACAACTTTTTTATTCATAAATTTATTTTCTATCAAGGTTAAAAGGTATAATTATGCGCATCATAACATCATCGCAAGAAGGTTGCTTTAAAGCATGTTATTCTATTATACGCGAACGATTCGAAAATGCAGTATTCACTGCAGCAAGAGGTGATTTTTAGCATAATAAGTGCGCGCCATAAAGTCGCTCATAGCATGATGTGGCTGGGAAAGCGTGTCAGCTGATATTGACTGCTTACTCTATTTTAACGAGGAATCTGTTTTTAACGGATTCGGATACTTTTCACGATCAAATTTTATTTTATTCTAAGTGGTGTATAAATCATGATTGAACAGAAACAACAACTCGAAAATGCGGTTAATCAAGCATTAACCTTTGCTCAGCAGCTCGGGGTAGATCAGGCTGAAGTTGCACTAGGAAAGTCCACCGGTATTTCTGTTAACACACGCTTAGGCGAGGTCGAAAATATCGAGTTTAATCATGATGGTGCGATGGGAATCAGCGTCTACGTAAACCAATGTAAGGGCAGTGCATCAACGGCTGATTTAAGTTTAGAAGCCATTCACTCAAGCGTTAAAGCGGCGGTAGATATTGCCAAGTTTACCAGTAAGGACGCGTTTGCCGGTTTATTAGATCCTGAATGTTTAGAAACAAATCCACTGGATTTAGATCTTTATCATCCCTGCCTTTATACGACGGAAGAATTTTTGGCGGCTGCCAAAGAGTGTGAGGATATCGCATTATCCAGTGACGCGCGTATTGTGAACTCAGATGGGGCAGCATTTAACAGTCATTCAAGTCTTAAGGTGTACGGCAATACTAATGGTTTCCTGCACAGTTATGCAACTAGTCGTCATAGCTTGAGTTGTGTGTTAATTGCCAAGCATCAAGAGGAGATGCAGCGAGATTACAGCTACACTAGCGGGCGGGACGTAAGCGATCTATTAAGTGCAAGATGGGTGGCAGAAGATGCGGTAAAGCGTACTGTAGATCGTTTAGGCGCGACTAAAATAAAAACCCAGGAAAGCGCCGTCATTTTTGCTCCGGAAGTTGCCACTAGCTTATTTGGGCATCTGGTCGGCGCGATCAGCGGGATGAGTTTGTATAAAAAATCGAGTTTTTTACTGGATAGTTTAGGGACTAAAATATTTCCGGAATGGATGAAAATTTCGGAACACCCGCATATCATTAAAGGTATAGCCAGTGCGCCCTATGATGAGGAAGGCGGCAAAACCATTCAGCGTAATATTGTTGAAAGTGGTGTACTGCAGACTTATTTATTACCCGGTTATGCATCCCGGAAATTGAAAATGGAAAGTACAGGCCATGCCGGCGGGATTCATAACTGGTATGTTAAGACGGGTGATTTAGATTTGCCCGGGTTATTTAAAGAGATGGGCACTGGATTGTTTGTTACCGAGTTAATGGGGCAAGGTGTGAATCTGGTCAGTGGGGATTATTCTCGCGGAGCGAGTGGTTTTTGGATTGAAAATGGGGTAATTGCTTATCCCGTACATGAAATTACCATAGCAGGAAATTTAAAAGAGATGTTTATGGGGATTGAAGCGGTTGGGAATGATATTGATCCGCGCAGCAGTCTTAAAACCGGCTCTCTTTTAATTAATAAAATGAAAATAGCCGGGCAGTAATAGTATACCCAAACTGCTTGAATCTGTATCTTCAAGCAGTTTGGGTATAAAAACTAAGCCTATTGTCAGATAGGCTTAGTTGATTTAAGTATTAGCGCTTATTTTTTATGCACAATAAATGCCTGCGGGTAATCACTCCTCATTTCAGCCAATATTCTTTCTGCGTTTAACTGGCTGTTAAAGGGGCCCAGACGTAATTTGTAGAGTTCAGCTTCTTCGATAAATAAACTTTTTACTCGATATTGGTCACTGTGTTTTTTGCCTAAATCCTTCGCTTTGTCAGGTGAAGAGGTGACTAGGTACTGAATGTAATAATCGCCGTTAAACTGATTGCTCAGATCTTCCTGTGAAGGGAAATGCAAAAGTTGAATTTCAACTTTTGCAGTACCTGTTTTTAGAATATCCAGTTTATATGCCGCAGCGTAAGAAAGGTCAATAATACGTCCTTCATGAAAGGGTCCCCGGTCATTGACCCGCACTGTTATCTGTTTGTTATTTTCCAAATTTGTTACCCTTACATAACTGGGTAAAGGCAAGTTTTTATGGGCAGCTGTCATAGCAAACATGTCATAACGCTCACCATTTGAGGTTAAGTGGCCATGAAATTTATTACCATACCACGATGCTCTGCCCCGTTCGCTAAGCGTTGTAATACCTCTCAGCACCTTATAATCAATACCGCGCACAGTGTAATCTTTATTGCCACCACGCGAATAAGGTTCATAACGAGGATTGACATCTTCAATATGACCCAGGGGAGGCGTTTTATCCGGACTGTGATCATTCTCTATTTGGTAACGCCCGGTAGAGCTATCCTGAGAGCTGCAGGCAATCAGCATGACAGTCAGCAGAAATAGGAGTGATATTTTAAATTTTCGCATGTTTTTCTTAATTTGTATTAAAACGTTTATGGGTATTGATAGACATTAATATTCCGAAACCGGCTATTAAGGTAACCATTGAGGTGCCTCCATAACTTATTAACGGCAAGGGGACGCCTACTACGGGTAATAAACCACTCACCATACCAATATTTACAAAGACGTAAACAAAAAAAGTGAGGATAATACTGCCTGCAACTAATTTTGTGAAGGCATCTTGGGCTTGGTTCGCTATCCATAAACCACGCGCAATAATAAACAGGTAAATGGTTAACAACATTAAGATACCGATAAAACCAAACTCTTCTGAAAAAACAGAAAAGATAAAATCGGTGTGCCGTTCAGGTAAAAACTCAAGTTGAGACTGTGTCCCCTGTAACCAACCTTTACCCGAGAAACCACCCGAACCAATGGCTATTTTGGACTGGATAATATGATAACCCGCGCCGAGCGGATCAGATTCAGGATTAAACAGGGTTAATACCCTATTTCGCTGGTAATCATGCATTAAGTAAAACCACAGTACGGGAATAAAGGCGATCACAGCGCTAGCGGCTATGGCAATATATAACCATGAAATCCCCGACAGGAAGAGTACAAAAATACCGGATGCCGCGACTAAGATAGAGGTGCCTAAATCGGGTTGCACAGCTATTAACAGGGT
>DATBNI010000379.1:0-1632 GCA_036554425.1 Psychromonas sp. | reverse complement strand
AAAGGAATATTTTCTTTAGCATGGAGCTGAACTAAGGAACTCCCGTCAATATATTGGGATTTGATACTAAATCTAGGATCAAGCGCCTCTAAAGCCTTTCTATTAGCCTCATGCACACAATAGATCGACTTACTCAAAATACTTTTTGGTACTCCCGTGAACGCAGAAGTTAGAATATCAGTAGCATCATTTTCTGCTGGTAACCTTGTACCTTGCTCCCTCATTGCAGTTTCTTCGGCTAAAGCCTTCCACTGATGTAGTAATTCTGCTGGATATTTATCATCATCCCTATCAATCTTAGATGCGCAGTTAGAACACAACCACAGTCCATTATGTATAGACTTTCTTTCTTCTCTGGTCATATTTGAATCATAACGTGAACCTCCTTCTGAAGCAGCATGAATATGAGCAGCCACTCCTGTATTATTTAATTTATCTTTTCCTGAAGGTGCTAACGTAGGCACTCGGCAATCTGGGTTAGAGCATCTTCCTGCCACCCTATCTCTCATCATATTTATTACTGATTTAGTGAAATTATCTCTTCCTTTGGCCATAAAATTTCCTTATGTATTTAGTAATAACTCAAATAACTAATTCTAATATTCAAGATACTCTTTGATAGGGCGTTTATTAAACTGTGCAGGGTCTTTTTTAAGGCGGTTAACCATTTCAAACTCCCACCCTTGCTGTGACTGCCCAGCTGGGCTAGTAGGGCTTACCAAATGATTATATTCCGCCATAAAAGCAGGATTACGAGCAATACGCCCTAGCTGTTTATCATTCAGTCCATCAACCGTAAACATATCTGCTGTACTAGCGTCACGCTCCTTACTAGCTACATCAGTCTTAGCTTTTGGCTTTTCATGAACAGTGAAAACAAAACCTACAATTTTGCGTCCCTTTTTGACGTTCTCATATTTGACTTTAAGGTCTGATTTTTTGTTAATCTCATCTGTAGCAAGGTCTAAAACACGTTTTTTAAAGTCACACATTGCTTTGTATTCATTTATCCCTAGCCCCATCTGGTCTCTAAAGACTCCTATATCAAAGCATGGTGTTTTTTTAGCTGTACGCCATTGCGTCAATAACTCATACAGGCGTACTGAATAAACACTATCAAACTGTGTCGTTTGCTCTAGCAAATACGAGGTAAAAAACTGTTCTAAGCCATTGATACGGCTGATACCTTCTACAACAGCAAGCGTAAATACTATTTCTATTGCTCCCTCACCATCATGATATTGCACCTGCTGTAGCCAACGGCTTTTAATAGGCTTACCATTATCATCAAGGTAAGTAAAACGCCTATTAAATAGGGTTTCTTCAGCTTCTTTCATGCGCTTATAGCCATTTTGCCGTGTAGTTTCAAATACCTCTGCATAACGAGTGGCATCAATTCGTAACGGCTTGTCTGTACTTAATCCTGTAGCTGTTTCCCTAGCATCAACTATGGCTAGCTGAATAATTCGCACTTCAGCCAATGATAAGGTTTGTAATGCCTGATTTAGTTGATTAGTTTTTACCACTAGATTCTTTTTAGTGTTCATAACCATCTTATCCATAAGTATTTAATGACATATTACACTTAGTCATCTAAAGGTCAAATAATAAAAAGTCCTTTAATGGTAACTA
>DATBNI010000144.1:0-3313 GCA_036554425.1 Psychromonas sp. | reverse complement strand
GACAGGGTTGAACTGCGCTTTGAAATGGACACCCTGGTGGTGCTCACGACTTGCCCGCATCCAATGAATGATGCGCCTGAGTATCCGCACCTTGCGGTGCAGCTTGATATTCGTCAAGCCGCCGCCATCACGACAGGCGATCAATGTTTAAATTCCAGTGCTGAGAATGGTCGCGGATTTGAAAATAACCGCCGTTATTTATGCCAGCATCAGACCGAAGGAGCGCAACTATGATTGTCGCAAGTCCCTTACAAGCAGAGCACGCCATCCGCCGCGATACCGTATTAGCGGGTGATTATTATATGCAGACAGTCAAAGCGGGGCAGACACTGCGTATCCTGGATATCGAAGGCAATCAAGCCGCCGATACCCTGTTTTACAATGCCCATGATCCCAGTGAGCGTTACAGTGCAATAGATACTATTCGCGAACAAGGCAATGTTTATTTAACTGCAGGTACAAAATTATTATCCAATGACGGCAATCTGATGCTTGAAATAACAGCAGATACCTGTGGTCGCCACGATACTTTAGGCGGGGCATGCTCTACCGAAAGTAATACGGTGCGCTATGCTATTGAAAAAAAATGCATGCATGCCTGCCGTGACAGCTGGTTACTGGCGGTGGCAGAAAATCCGCAATTTGGCTTAAACAAAGGCGATATTACCCATAATATTAACTTCTTTATGAATGTGCCTGTTAGTGCTGAAGGAGGTTTAAGTTTTGCCGATGGTATCAGCGGTGCGGGAAAATATGTGCAGTTAACCGCAGCAATGGATGTGATTGTTTTACTGTCCAACTGTCCTCAGCTTAACAATCCCTGTAATGCTTATAACCCCACGCCAGTGGAAATGATCATTTGGGATAAAACTTAGCCTTATCTCTGTTTGAGCAATAAAGAACCTCTTCAATGAGATAACAGGGACGACCCTGTTAACCACACTCAGTACTATTTCGGGACGACCCGACCTTAAAAAGGTCAAACCTATGTTTACTAAAATATTAATTGCCAATAGAGGCGCAATTGCCTGCCGCATTATCCGCACCTTATCGGCTATGGGCATTCAAAGCGTATCGGTTTACAGCCTTGCCGATGCGGATAGTTTACATGTAACGCAAGCAGACCAAGCTTATTCCTTGGGTGAAGGCGGCGCAAAACAAACCTACCTTGATATAGAAAAAGTGATAAGCATAGCGAAACAATGCGGTGCACAGGCTATTCATCCCGGTTACGGATTTTTAAGCGAAAACGTCGATTTTGTCGCTGCATGTGAAAAAAATGGCCTGGTTTTTTTAGGGCCGACCACGGAGCAGATGCTGCAGTTTGGTTTAAAACATCGCGCCCGAGAATTAGCCGAGCAGGCTAATGTGCCTTTATTACCCGGCAGCGGTTTATTGGATGATCTAAATGATGCGCTGCAGTGCGCGGAGAAAATAGGTTATCCGGTTATGTTAAAAAGTACTGCCGGTGGTGGCGGTATTGGTATGCAGCGTTGTAATAGCGCCATTGAGCTTAGCCAGGCTTATGATTCCGTAAAAAGATTAAGTGAAAATAATTTTAGCAACAGCGCCCTGTTTTTAGAGAAATTTATTGTTCGAGCGCGCCATATCGAAGTGCAAATTTTCGGTGACGGCAAAGGTCAGGCGATTGCATTAGGTGAGCGTGACTGTTCGGCTCAGCGCCGTAACCAGAAAGTGATTGAAGAAAGCCCAGCCCCCAATTTAGACGCAAAATTACGAGAAAAATTACACACAACGGCAACACGTTTAGCCGCAGCGGTTAATTATCGTAGTGCGGGCACGGTTGAATTTGTGTTTGATCAGCAGACGCAGCAATTTTACTTTCTGGAAGTGAATACCCGCCTGCAAGTTGAGCATGGCGTTACCGAGCTAGTGTATAAGGTCGATCTGGTTGAGTGGATGGTAAATTTAGCGGCCAATCAACTGCCTGCATTAAGCGAACTTGATAAAAATATAGTCGCCAATGGCCATGCTATTCAAGTGCGTTTATACGCCGAAGACGCCAATAAAGACTTCCAACCCAGTGCCGGACTTATCAGTCATGTTAACTGGCCGACCAGCGTGGATCATGGCACCTTGCGTATCGATCACTGGCTGGAAAGCGGCTGTGAAGTCTCGCCCGTTCTTGATCCCATGCTAGCCAAAATAATCTGTCATAGTCAAACGCGCGAGCGCGCCCTCAGCGGCTTAAAGCAGTCACTGGCGAGCAGTGAAGTGTATGGCATAGAGACCAATAAAGATTATCTGCTGCAGTTGCTCGGCAGTGAGGTCGTCGAAGCGGGTTTACTGTTAACCCAAAGCCTTAACCAGTTTGTTTATAAGCCTTGCTCTATTGATGTGCTTAGCGGCGGAACACAAACAACCATTCAGGATTATCCCGGCCGTAAAGGTTACTGGGATGTTGGCGTGCCGCCTTCAGGCCCGATGGACAGTGTTGGTTTTCGTTTGGCCAACACCTTATTAGGTAATAGTGATAAAGCCGCCGGCCTGGAAATCACCGTTAGCGGCCCGACACTGCGTTTCAACAGCGCAACGCAGATTGTTATAACCGGTGCGCAGATTGAGGCCAGATTAGATGATCTAAATATTAAAAATGGGCAGGTTATAGCGGTTAGTGCAGGTCAAACATTAATCTTAGGCAATATTCAAGGCGCAGGCGCACGCTGTTATTTGGCGGTGCAGGGCGGAATTCAATGCCCTGATTATCTCGGCAGTAAATCTACCTTTACCCTGGGACAATTCGGCGGTCATGCCGGACGCGCTCTCCGCACCGGTGACGTGTTACCTGTCAATGCGCTCACTGATAGACAGTTAGACGGCAATGGCAGCTCCGACTTGTCCGTGCAATTACCTGAAATTACAGATGATTGGAGCATTCGGGTTATCTACGGCCCGCACGGCGCGCCAGACTTCTTTTGCCCGGAAGATATTGATGAATTCTTTGCCGCGACCTGGAAAGTACATTTCAACTCCAGCCGCACCGGGGTGCGTTTAATGGGTCCTAAACCCAAATGGGCACGTATTGATGGCGGTGAGGCGGGATTACATCCGTCAAATATTCACGATAATGCCTACGCCGTTGGCACTATTGATTTCACCGGTGATATGCCGGTTATTCTGGGACCCGACGGGCCGAGTCTGGGCGGATTTGTTTGTCCGGTGACTATTATAAAAGCGGATCTTTGGAAAGTAGGGCAGCTTAAAGCGGGGGCAACCATCCGTTTTCAGGCGGTTTCCATCATGGATGCGCAGCAGCTTGAATTGCAGCAGATAAAATCTTTAGCGGCGGGGG
>DATBNI010000137.1:0-2115 GCA_036554425.1 Psychromonas sp. | reverse complement strand
TCTTCAGGTGATCGTTAATAAAACCGAAAATTTAGCTGCAGATATTATTGAATTACAAAAATTATTAGCTTTAACGGATCAGGAAATAAAAACCTTTCACGAGCAAAATCGTTATGCAAGATCCTTCAAAGCTATCGTACTTCGCCAACAACTGAGCGAAAAAGAAGTCGCTCTTTTTAGTGTTAATCAGCATAAATTTAAAGGATTTTCGATTCAAGCTAATCTTAAACGTTTTTATCCTTTTGCTGATACTTTCACCCACGCTCTGGGTTATATCGCCAAAATTAATAGCGCTGACCTGCAGCGAATTGAAGAACGAGGCGAAAGTGCGCGTTACCGGGCAACTGAATATATCGGTAAACTCGGCATCGAAAAATACTATGAAGATTTATTACACGGACAACCCGGACAACGTCAGGTTGAAGTAGACAGTTGGGGGAAAGTCATACGTACCCTTAGCTTTACCCCCCCTATTCCGGGCAAAGACATCATATTAAGCCTTGATGTCAAACTGCAGTTAAAAGCACAACAATTATTGGATGGAAATCGCGGTAGCGTGGTTATGCTGGATGCCAACACAGGCGGCGTTTTAAGTTTAGTCTCCAGCCCAAGTTATGATCCAAACCTTTTTGTGCAGGGCATAAGTAACCGCCAATATCAGGCACTGCTGCAATCAAAAGACCGCCCGCTGATTAACCGGGCCACTCAGGGACGCTATCCTCCTGCTTCAACCATTAAACCACAAATGGCTCTGCTCGCGTTAGATACCGGCGTCATAACCGAAAATACAGAAATATTCGATCCGGGTTGGTGGATTGTTCCCAACTCCAAGCGCCGCTTTCGTGATTGGAAGCATTGGGGGCATGGCAAAGTGGATGTTCACAAGGCCATAGAGCAAAGCTGTGATACCTTTTTTTATCAAACTGCCTATAAAACGGGCATAGATCGAATGAGTCCTTTTATGAAGAAATTTGGTTTTGGCAATTACAGTGGCCTTGATATAGGGGAAGAAACAAAAGCAATCATGCCTTCTCGCGAATGGAAAAAAGCGAGATTTAACGAGCAATGGTATGACGGCGATACAATATCTGTGGGCATTGGCCAAGGTTACTGGACAGTTACACCTATTCAACTCACCAAAGCAACGGCCATTTTATCCCGCAAAGGTAAGGTAATAGAGCCCCATATGCTGCAATCCATTGTGTCAGCAGAGAGTACTTTTACGCCGGCGCTAGAGCCGCAAAAACCGATACAGCTAAAAGATGATCATTACTGGGAAGTCGCCTTAAATGCTATGTATGCCGTTACCAGTAAAAAATCCGGCACTGCCGATAAAGCATTTGCCGGCAGTGCCTATTCCGTCGCCGGTAAATCGGGTACGGCACAAGTTATTAATATTAAAGAAAATGAATCCTATGATGCCGACAGCATGAAAGAGCGTCATCGGGATAATGCAATGTTTGTTGCCTTTGCTCCCTTTAAGGAGCCCGAAATTGTCGCCAGTGTCGTTCTGGAGAATGCGGGTGGCGGCAGCAGTCACGCGGCCCCGATTGTCCGCTCTTTGTTTGATGAATATTTTGAGAATAGCGCACTATCCCTTGCTACCCAATTGTCAGGCTTATAATAATGCTCAATACACAAGCTCAAAAGAGCATTTTTTATCGTTTGCACATAGATCCGCTGCTACTGCTCGGATTATTTGCTTTAATGGGTTTAAGCCTGACCGTATTATATTCTGTTGCTGGTTATGAGATGTTAATCAGGCAGGTCATTCGTTTGGCCATTGCCCTCGCTGTGATGTTCGTGATAGCGCAAATTCCCCCCAAAATGTATCAACGCTGGACACCGGCTATTTTTGTCATTATTGTTTTACTGCTAATCGCAGTATTGGTCTTCGGTCATATAGGAAAAGGCGCGCAACGCTGGTTAGACCTTGGTTTTACAAAATTTCAACCCTCTGAAATGATGAAACTGATCATGCCACTGATGGTCGCTTATTATATAAGCGAATATAATTTACCTCCCCGTTTAAAAGAGATTTTTGTCTCCCTGTTAATTGTCCTGATCCCGACCCTGTTAATAGCTGTGCAGCCCGATTTAGGCACCTCTATCTTA
>DATBNI010000106.1:0-3187 GCA_036554425.1 Psychromonas sp. | reverse complement strand
TATAGCCCGGCTTATTACCCGGCACTGCTGCCCGGATAATAAATCACGGGTTGATGCCGCTTAATATAAAGTAAAAAACTCATCCTAACGGATAAAACCAGCTTAACTTGTTTTATCCGTTTTTTATATTTATCCGCACTACGGAAAATGCAATAACAGACCCTAATACCACTTTACGGATAAGCTAATCTTAAATTGCTATTATCCATTTGTTTTTTATAATGGTTAACCAGTCTTCGTGCCTCTGCAATAATACAATCGCGGAGCGGGTTTTCACCACTGTCTTTACGCCACACAAAAGATAAACTGCGTTTCATATTCAATTCAGGTGTTGGCAGAATAACCAGAGCCCCCTCTTCTACCTCTTTGATAACATCTAGAAAAGGTAAACACCCTAAATAAAAACCATCTCTAACCAATGCCTTAATAACAGGTACACTGTCATACTCTTTCCAGACATTGATATTTTCAATCTGCCCGTGCACAGCAGCATCAAAAATATGCCGCGTACCCGAGCCATGCTCGCGTTGAATCCATTTAGCCTGTTCAAGCTGCGCAAGACTGATCTTATTATGTCTGACATAGGGATGATTTGGATTGGTAAAAACCACAAGGTGGTCGTCTAACAAGGTTTCCTGATGAAGTCGGTTGTCATCATTACGCCCTTCAATCACCCCCATCTCAAAATCATGATTGATAATACCCTGAACAACATGGCCGGTATTTTTAACCTTCAATGCAATCCTCAACTCGGGGAAGTCAGTATCAATTTTACTGATAAGCGAGGGTAAAATATGCTCCGCTGCGGTTTGACTTGCACAGAGTGAAAATTGACCGCTAATGGACTGTTGATCATGCAAACCCAATTCAATTTGCTGCGCATCCTGTAATAGTTTTTTTGCTCTTGGCCTCAGCCAGCGTCCCCAATGGCTTAATATTAAACGATTACCCTGACGTACAAAGAGCGGGCGATCTAAGACATTTTCAAACTGTGAAAGTGACATGCTCACGGCAGACTGGGTCATGGATAATTTTCGTGCGGCAGCGCTCACGCTTTCCTGGCTGGCCACAGCATCAAAAACAGCCAGCTGTTTTAAAGAATATTTCATCTACATACCTTGGTAAGATTTTTTTAGTTTGAACACAGACAAATCAAGTATCAATTTAATTGATACTTGATTTGTTAGGATCTTATCTATGATTTATTGTTTTTACAAAGTTAATTCATAATTAATTTATATAAGCAGCAAGGTTGTTCACTTATTTGATGCGTTGGGTATTAGCAGTAAACTAAATTTATTCGCCAGAGTTAAAAGTTGTTGATGGCTAACAATTTCCACATTGTTTGGATCTACAATGTTTTTATTTGAAATTAAAACCGTACGCGGGTAACCCTGCCCACCCAATTTGACCGTTAACGCTTCATGCTCTGCAGAAATATATTGGTTTTTTACATCTTGTACATTTATTTGATAAACCGCGATGCCTTTAATGGCAAATTGTTCGGCAAAAAGCGGCAAGTTTTCAGCTTGCGCGGTACAATCACTGCACCAGGAAGTGACTATATTTATAATAAATGACTCATGGGAATTAAGCAGTTGATTGGCTTTTGCAGGATCAATATTGTTAATCATTTTTGCATCTCAATAGTTTAATAAGACGGCTATTGTAACTTGAAATCTTTTTCGAATATGCAAAAAAGTGGTCATTCATTGCTGAACAACCACTTTGCTTATTACCTATTCTATTGTCAAACTACTTACGTGAATTGGTATTACACGTCATATGTAGTCGATGCAGTATCTCCACCTGTCCCTGTCCAGTTAGTATGGAAAAACTCCCCTTTACAATCGATACGCTGATAGGTGTGCGCCCCAAAGTAATCACGCTGTGCCTGCAGCAGATTCGCCGGCAGACGTGCAGTGGTATAGCCGTCAAGGAATGTGAGAGCCGAGGTGACACATGGCATTGGGATACCCACTTCCAGAGACTTGGCTGCCACTTTACGCCAGGCAGTTTGACAGTTTTCCAGAATATCTTTGAAATACGGATCTACCCCAAAGAAAGCCAATTCGGGATTATTCTCAAATGCATCGCGGATGTTATTGAGGAAGGCAGAGCGGATAATACAGCCGCCACGCCACATTGAAGCAACATTGCCGTAGTTCAGCTCCCAACCGTTATCGATTGACGCTTCCCGCATCAGCATAAAACCTTGCGCGTAGGAGATGATTTTTGAAGCCAATAGCGCCTGACGTAAATCATCCAGCCACTGCTGTTTATCACCTTCAACTTGAGTATTTTTTTTAGTGAACAGTTGCTCAGCCGCTACTCGCTGATCCTTCAGTGCAGAAAGACAACGGGCAAAAACGGCTTCAGAAATAAGTGTAAGCGGTATTCCTAAGTCCAATGCGTTAATCCCCGTCCATTTACCTGTCCCTTTTTGACCCGCAGTATCAAGAATTTTATCAACTAATGGTTCACCGTCCTCATCTTTATACGCCAGAATGTCTGCGGTAATTTCGATTAAATAACTGTCCAGCTCGGTTTTGTTCCACTGTGCAAAAACCTGCTGCATGTCATCGCTGTTCATTTGCAGACCGTCTTTCATGAATTGATAGACCTCGGAGATAAGCTGCATGTCACCGTATTCGATACCGTTATGCACCATTTTGACAAAGTGCCCTGCACCATCTTTACCTACCCAATCACAGCAGGGTTCATCCGACTCGGTTTTCGCTGCAATCGCCTGAAAGATAGGTTTGACTGCCGGCCATGCTTCCGGAGCGCCTCCGGGCATAATAGAGGGACCAAAACGTGCGCCAGTTTCGCCGCCGGATACACCCGTACCGATAAAGAAGATCCCTTTATCGCGCAGCGCTGCAACACGACGGTTGGTATCAGGATAGTTGGTATTACCACCGTCGATAATAATGTCCCCCTCTTCCAATAGAGGCAGCAGATGATTAATAAAGGTATCAACCACATCACCAGCACGCACCATCAGCATCACTTTGCGTGGTTTTTCAAGTTTTTCAACCAGCTCTTCAAGTGAGTACGCACCTGTGATATTAGTGCCTTTAGCCGGACCTTCTAAAAATTCCTCAACTTTTGCAACGGTTCGGTTGTACGCCACAACTTTAAAACCGTGATCATTCATGTTTAAGATAAGGTTTTAAAGTTGTGG
>DATBNI010000105.1:0-3128 GCA_036554425.1 Psychromonas sp. | reverse complement strand
CTGTTTTATACAAATGAGTATATTCAACTATCCTATATTGTCTATATTCAGGCCAAGCACTCAGCAAAGATAGAGCTGACTAAGATGACCATGCCATAAAAATATATAATCTCATCCGGATTCCTTCTTTGCACTTTATTTTTACCTAATGCCACAAAGCCTTCTAAGTATGGCAGGAGCATACGGATAATGAGGTAAATGAATAATCATAAATAACCGCATAACACAGCATGAACATTATGAACAAAATAGCGTTAAAATAGTCAATTCCCATTATTTGCTATTACTGGTCACCGCCCTTCGCTACTACTATTCTCTGTGCAACCTCAATCCTTTAAGCACTTAAATTTGATTAGGTTATTTATTTTTATAGCCAGGCTAGGGACTGATGCTTGATTTCAGATCTTACAATAGTCCGGTTATAAACCCTTCAGTCATTACGACCTAAGAAAAAATAAGGAATGTTTATTATGCTCAAGAATATTAAAAAACGTCTTTCCTGTTCAATCATAGCGGCAAGTATTGCCACACTATCGAGTGCGGCATTGGCCGCTGACCTAGCTGAAATACACTTTATCATTCCCGGAGGAGCAGGCGGAGGTTGGGATATGACCGCCCGTGGCACCGGTGATGTATTAATGAAAGAAGACCTGGTTGACCAGGTATCATATCAGAACCTTTCCGGCGGCGGCGGCGGCAAGGCGATTGCACATATGATAGAAACAGCAGATCGTCAGGAAGATACCTTGATGGTTAACTCAACGCCAATCGTTATCCGTTCTCTTTCGGGCATTTTCCCAAATTCTTTCCGTGATTTAACGCCCGTTGCTTCCACTATTGCCGATTATGGCGCGATTGTTGTTGCTGCTGATTCAAAATATACGGACTGGAAACAAGTTGTTGCCGATTTTAAAAAAGATCCTAAAAAAGTAAAAATTGGCGGGGGATCAGCACGCGGTAGCATGGATCATTTAGTGGCGGCCGCCGTATTTAAAGGTGAAGGTTTTGACCCTCGTCAAGTACGTTACATTGCCTATGATGCCGGCGGTAAAGCAATGGCTGGTCTTCTTTCCGGAGAAACTCCTCTTTTATCAACTGGTCTGGGTGAAGTATTAGAAATGTCTAAAAGTGGTCTGGTTCGTATTCTTGCTATCACGGCACCGGAACGTCTGGCGGCTGCACCAAATATTCCCACTTTAACTGAAATGGGTAACGATACCGTATTTGCTAACTGGCGTGGTTTCTTTGCAGCACCAGGTGCAAGCAAAGAAAAACTAGCGCAATGGGATAAAGCCTTCACCGCCATGTATAAAACCGATCAGTGGATTACGGTTCGTGACCGTAATGGCTGGATTGATAATTATAAAGCGGATCAAGACTTCTATCGTTTTTTAGAAGCACAGGAAAAACAGATGGGCGATCTGATGCGCGAGTTAGGTTTCTTATAATAGTCTGATCAGCTGTTATCCAGCAAGGTATTTGGTTTGCATTACAAATGCCTTGATGGATACCCAATTAATCACATTCCCTTTAGGCTATGTTCTCTTCTTATCCTGCGGACGCTGGAGTATCTCATGCAGTTAAATTCGACCTCTTTATTATGTCGTGATCGTGTTGGTGGATTAATATTTTTAATTTTTTGCTTAACCTACGGTTACCAGACAACCCTAATTCCCCTTTATCCTGGTGATGAATATGCCCCCTTTACAGCCCGCACATTGCCATGGATGTTAACCGCTGCAGGTATTATATCCTCACTGTTATTAATTGTAATGGCCCAACCCGATGAAAAAAGCGGCGCGGTGTTGGATTTCGATTGGAAGTTATTGATAACTTTTATCCTGCTGATGACGGCATACGGTTTTGGTTTATCCTGGATAGGTTTTGTTCTGGCAACCAGTTTATTTTTATTAGCCGGTTTCTGGGTGTTAGGCGAACGCAGAAAATCAGTTTTATTTGGTGCTTCATTCCCGTTCGTTATTGCTTTTTGGCTGTTATTAACCAAAGGTCTCGACATATACCTTGAACCGGGTTACCTGTTCTTAAGTCTTTAGGAGATATATTATGATAGATGGAATTTTAGCCGGTTTATATACGGTAATGTTGCCAACCAACCTGATGATGGTGGTAATAGGCTGTTTTGTGGGCACCTTCATCGGTATGTTACCCGGACTGGGTCCTATTTCAGCCATTGCCCTGATGATCCCTATTACCTATGGTTTAGAGCCTTCATCGGGCATGATTTTAATGGCAGGTGTCTATTATGGTGCGGTCTTTGGCGGTTCAACCTCTTCAATATTAATTAACGCCCCGGGATGCTCCTCCACCGTGGTAACCGCCTTTGATGGTTACCCTATGGCCCAAAAAGGTCAGGCCGGCAAGGCATTGGCGCTTGCTGCATACGCTTCATTTACCGGAGGAACCTTATCGGCGATTATGCTCTTAATCGCAGCTCCCGCGTTAGCCCAGGTTTCACTGAGTTTTCAGTCGACGGATTATTTTGCCTTAATGCTGGTCGGATTATCAGCGGTCGCAGCTTTTGCCGGTAAGGGGCAGGTTCTTAAAGCCTGGATGATGACTATATTAGGGTTAATATTGGCCACAGTCGGCATTGACAAAGGGATAGGCGTGCCGCGTTTTACCTTTGGCTTGACTGATTTGATGGATGGCTTTAGCTTTTTATTGCTGGCGATGGCAACCTTTGCACTGGGTGAAACTCTGATGGGAATTTTAAAACCGGAGGATAATTCATCGGCAGAGCAAAGCTCAATTAAAGACCTTGGCAGTATGAAAATTACCAAAGAAGAATTCAAAGAATTAGCCCCGGTTTCAATTCGCTCTTCTATTCTTGGTTTTTTTGTTGGCGTACTTCCCGGCGCCGGCGCAACCATAGCTGCATTTTTAAGTTACGGCTTGGAAAGGAATATTGCGCCCAAGGATAAACGTGAAGAGTTTGGTAAAGGCAGTATGCGTGGTTTAGTCGCACCTGAATCTGCAAATAATGCGGCCTCAAGCGGCTCCTTTGTGCCACTTTTAACCCTGGGTATTCCAGGATCTGGCACCACAGCTATTATGTTAGGCGCATTAATATCTTACGGCGTACAACCAGGCCCAAGGCTTTATATCGA
>DATBNI010000373.1:0-8844 GCA_036554425.1 Psychromonas sp. | reverse complement strand
GAGATGGACTTAATGGTAGAAAATATCCATCAAATTTATAAAAACTGGCATTAAAGCAAATCCACTTTACCCGTCTATAGTTGATTTTCCCGTCTAATTTTAATCTTATTCATGCGGATTAATAGCTGTCCTTACCTCTGCATGAGCTATGCAAAGCACTAACTATGTTTGCCATTGAGTCTTTTTTATCATGATAAAATCTCCCCTGTTAAACTTAACTACCCACCAAAAAATATTCGCCATTGCCTTTCCTATGATGATTTCAAATATTAGCGTGCCATTACTTGGCCTTGTTGATACGGCCGTGATTGGGCATATGCCGGAGTCATATTATTTAGCGGGTGTCGCCGTAGGCTCGATGATTGTGACCCTTATTTTCTGGATGCTGGGTTTTTTAAGGATGTCGACCACGGGGTTAGTCGCACAGGCTTATGGGGCGGGTGATCATCAGCAAATTATTCGCTTGTTGTTACAGGCCATCCTGGTCGCTTTATTGTTGGCTGTTGCCATTTTAGTCTTACAAAAGCCCTTGATCATACTCGCCTTAAACTTTATAGAGGGCAGTGAACAAGTTCTTTTCTATGCCCAGTTATATTTTAATATCCGTATTTGGAGCGCGCCGGCGGCATTGATGAATATGGCGCTATTAGGCTGGTTACTGGGTATGCAAAATGCCAAAGTGCCGATGTTTTTACTGATTATTAGTAATGCCATCAATATCGCTTTAGATGTGTTGTTTGTGGTGTTTTTAGATTGGGGTGTTGCAGGCGTGGCCTGGGCATCTTTAATAGCGGATTATCTTTCTTTATTGTTTGCTTTATTACTGGTTATGAATCTCCTTAAACCCTTTTGCAAAGAGGGAGACTTACTTAAATTAAGTAAGCAACTTGCTGATTTACAGTCTCTTAAAAAATTTATTTTATTAAACCGAGATATTTTTATCCGCACCTTATGTATACAAGTCACCTTTGCGTTTATGACCATGCAGGGAGTTAAAATGGGAGATGCTGTTGTTTCTGCAAATTTAGTTTTAATGCATTTTTTATTGCTTATCTCTTTTTCTATGGATGGCCTTGCCTATGCAGCCGAGGCACTAGTAGGGAAAAACATCGGCACGCGTTGTTTAATAAAATTGAAAGAAAGTGTTTATGTCACTTTGTTTTGGTCGGTTATTTTTAGTTTGTTGCAGCTCCTGTTATTTTACTTTTACGGGCGGTGGATTATTGCGCAGATAACATCAATAGAAAGTGTGCAGATAGAGGCGGTCCGTTATTTACCCTGGTTAATCATTATTCCGATAACGTCGGTATTAGGTTTTATTTTTGATGGTATTTTTATCGGTATGACGCGTGCGAAGGAGATGCGCAACAGCCTTGTTTTTTCTCTTCTGCTGGTCTATTTTCCCGTTTGGCTGCTGTTTTCAGAACAGGGTAACCACGCCCTGTGGATAGCAATGAACGCTTTTATGTTTGCCCGCGGTTTAAGTCTTGTTTGGATTTACGGGCGGCTCAGTAACAAAGGGCAACTAATCCGTTAGCCCCTTATTGAATAGTCTTTATTCAATCGCAGTGGTAGGCACTGAATCGAAAACAAAGATCAGCAATGCGCAATCTAATAGCATTGTTAAGATAAAGATTTGGTCCAAAACATCGCACTGCCAAATTTTGGATCCAGTATATAATCAGCGTAACCTAATTTGCTGTAGGCTTTTTTTGCAATAGTATTACCTTCTAACACCTCAAGGGTAATTTTACAGCAATCGCGAAGCTTGGCTAACGCCTCTATTTTCTTAAATAATAATGCTGTTAGACCCTGTCCGCGGAAATCTTGATGGACAACAAGATCGTGGACATTAAGGATTGGTTTACAAGCAAATGTCGAAAACCCCTCTATTGCTGTTAACAGTGCAGCGGGTTTGTTGTCTGAAAATATTAATACAATAACAATATCATTACGTTTTAATAGGGTCGGAATCAAGTTTTGTTTGGCAAAATTTGAAAGATCTTGACCTCCCCCCATCGGATCTAATGCGTAGTGCGACATCAAATGCAGGTAAGCCTGAGCGTGCTGCGGAAGTGATAAATCAGCTTGTACAATATTAAACATTATAATTCCTTGGATAATTTTTTTTTCTAGCGCGATAATATCATTTATAGGAATTTTTTAGCAGTCTTAATGAAATTGGTGTTAGACTTCTGGATGTCCAAATGAAAATGTATTTAATGTGGGGTTTTAAAATTATGCCAATTCGTATTCCAGATGATCTGCCTGCTGCTGATATTTTATGGTCAGAAAATATTTTCACCATGTCTGAAACACGCGCGAGTCTTCAGAACATTCGTCCTTTGCGTGTTTTGATCCTTAATTTGATGCCGAAAAAAATTGAAACGGAAACACAAATAATGCGCTTGTTATCTAATACGCCATTACAAGTGAATATTGAATTAATCCGCGTAGATGCCCGTGCATCACGTAATACACCGAAAGAACACTTAGACAAATTTTACAGTGATTTTGAAAGAGTCAAAAATCAAAAGTGGGATGGTTTTGTTATTACCGGGGCACCACTAGGACAAATTCCTTTCGAAGAGGTTTATTATTGGGAAAAGTTTATCGAAATTGTTGAATGGTCGCGCCATAATGTCACCTCAACTCTGTTTTTGTGTTGGGCTGCACAGGCAGCTTTAACCTATTTATATGGTTTAAAGAAAGAAACACGTGGAGATAAACTTTCTGGCATCTATTTACACCGTACCCACCACCATCATCATCCTTTAGTACGCGGATTTGATGATGAATTTTGGGCTCCATTATCACGTTTTGCTGAATTTAATTCAGAGGTGGTATCTGAAAACAGTGATTTAACTATTTTTGCAGATGCACCCAATGCGGGTATTTATTTGGCCGCCAGCCCGGATTGTCGTCAGGTTTATGTTACCGGACACCCTGAATATGATGCTAATACATTAAATAACGAGTATTTTCGCGATCTGGAAGAGGGGTTGGAGCCTAAACAGCCGGTGAATTATTATCCCGATAATGATCCCAGCAAAACCCCGCGGGCAATTTGGCGAAGCCATGGAAATTTGTTATACAACAACTGGTTAAACTATTGTGTTTATCAAGTGACACCCTATGACCTGGCTGATCTAATCTGACAAGTCAATGAAAAGTTGTTTTTATAAATGTTTGGTCATTTCGGTGGTATTTTATGGCACTACAGATAATTACTCCTACACTTTAAATGTTAGCGATAGAAATAGTTATCCAGCTGACAGGAAAATAAATAACACAGTAGAAAATAAATGAGATAGTCGTTAGTCAAGATCAGGTAAGCAGGCTCAGCGAGCTTTCAGTATAGATTTTCGTTGATTTCCTTAAGCTGACATGGAGGATTGTTAATTACTTGTTTCAGTTTTTAGTGAGCACATAACCTATTTAGGAGTTAGATGTCGTAACTCGTTGGCCCGAAGGGTAAGGGGTGAGTCTCTTTATTTTCAAATTGAAAATAAAAAACTGATTTTGGTTTGGATCACTAACATGGAGGGACTACATATTATTATTTTGTATCAGTTTTTTAAAAGCAGTAATAGCCTTTAGGGGTAAGCTATTTTAAGCTACTCATTGCCAGTTTGGCGTTACTATTGCTGTTTTTGTAACGTGATAGCCGATCATAGGTTAAATACAGATTGTTGTTTTTGTGTTTGGACTTTTTCTTAACACCTGTTTTAAGAAAAACATTTTTAGCTTATTGGGTGGTTTTAAAACCTGGGAAAAGTAACAATTTAAGAATCTGTTTTATTTATTATGATGGCATTATAGTTGTTTTTTTAAGTAAAAAGCGAGCTACTCATTAGTTCGCTTTTTTTGTGTCTGAAATTTATGATGGCTGCTTTTTAAAGTTCGTCTGCCTGACTGTTTATACCAAATTCATTCATTTTATATCCATTTGTTCTGCTTAAAAAACACCTCTATCTAGACATAAAAGGATATTTTAGTCATTTTTATTAATGTGATCCGTCAGATCCGGTTATTGACCTCTCTACTGTCCAGCTAAAGCGGTTTAAAATTATCCAAAAGTATTTTGTGCAATAATAACAGTAGCTTATTGTAATTAATGCCTTTCTTTGATGTTTTTCCTGCGCCTAAATAGCCCTTCTGATTAATGGAATGGGTGCAATAAACAAGGTTTAACACTTTTTTAATTTATTGCGGTCCTTAAGCGTGCCGTGTTATTTATTTTATTGAGTTCAAATATTTTTCATTATTTACAAGAGAATATTTCAATCAAAGAGCATCTTAGATACGTCAGTTTGCACTACTTTCATGTTAATATTCTTATATATTCATCACAGTATCAAATATCAGGAAGCCCTATGGTAGTTAACGATCGCAGCGCACTTATTAAGGCGCAACTAGAAAAACATATTCTCCTTATTGATGGCGGCATGGGAACCATGATCCAGGCTTATAAGTTTGAGGAAGAGGATTACCGTGGAGATCGTTTTTCTGATTGGTCCTGTGACGTAAAAGGTAACAATGATCTCTTGGTGTTGTCTCAACCTCAAGTGATTGCGGATATTCATCGTGAGTATTTAGATGCCGGGGCCGATATTCTTGAAACTAATACCTTCAATGCAACTACTATTGCCATGGCTGATTATCAAATGCAGTCGTTATCTGCAGAAATAAATCGCGAAGCCGCTCGTTTAGCGCGGCAAGTGGCCGATCAAAAAACCGCAGAAACACCGGAACGCCCGCGTTTTGTCGCCGGCGTTTTAGGGCCGACAAACCGTACCTGTTCAATCTCCCCGGATGTAAACGATCCTGCCTTTCGTAATGTCAGTTTTGATGAGCTAGTTGAGGCGTACAGCGAATCAACCCGTGCGTTAATCGAAGGGGGAGCTGATTTAATTTTAATTGAGACTATTTTTGATACGCTCAATGCAAAAGCTGCAGCTTTCGCCGTGAGTGGCGTTTTTGAAGAGCTAGGTTATAAATTACCCGTGATGATCTCAGGTACCATAACAGATGCTTCCGGGCGTACGCTTTCGGGGCAAACAACGGAAGCCTTTTACAACTCATTACGCCATATTGAGCCACTCTCATTTGGTCTGAACTGTGCGCTTGGACCCGATGAGCTGCGCCAATACGTGCAGGAGATGTCACGTATCTCAGAAACTTATGTTTCGGCACACCCTAATGCGGGTTTACCTAATGCCTTTGGTGAATACGATTTAGAAGCCGATGAAATGGCTGAACATATTAAAGAGTGGGCAGAAAGCGGCTTCTTAAATTTGGTCGGCGGCTGTTGCGGTACTACGCCCGCTCATATTAAAGCCATGGCTGATGCCGTTGCCGGCGTAAAACCGCGCGTCCTGCCTGAGATTGAAATTGCCTGCCGGTTAAGCGGCTTGGAAGCCTTAACAATACGTAAAGATTCTCTCTTTCAAAATGTTGGCGAGCGTACCAATGTAACAGGCTCTGCACGCTTTAAACGTTTAATCATGGACGAGCTTTATGATCAGGCGTTAGAGGTGGCACTTCATCAGGTGACAGCGGGCGCGGATATAATAGATATCAATATGGATGAAGCTATGCTTGATTCATTGTATGCGATGAAACGTTTTCTGAATTTATGTGCCTCCGAGCCGGATATTTCCAGAGTACCCATTATGGTCGACTCTTCGAAATGGGAAATTTTAGAAGAAGGCATGAAGTGCGTACAAGGTAAAGGGATTGTTAACTCGATCAGCATGAAAGAGGGCGTTGATAATTTTATTGCTCAGGCTAAGTTAATCCGCCGTTATGGTTTTGCTGTGATTGTGATGGCTTTTGATGAAGCAGGGCAAGCCGATACGCGCGCGCGTAAATTTGAAATTTGCCAACGCTCCTACGATATTCTGGTCAACCAGATTGGTTTTCCGCCGGAAGATATTATTTTTGATCCCAATATTTTTGCTGTGGCCACGGGTATTGAGGAACACAACAATTATGCCGTCGATTTCATCGAAGCGGTTAAAGATATTAAAGATAAACTACCCCATGCGATGATTTCAGGTGGTGTCTCTAACGTTTCTTTCTCCTTTCGGGGTAATAATCCCGTTCGTGAGGCAATCCATGCTGTGTTCCTCTACCACTGTATCCAAAATGGCATGGATATGGGGATTGTTAATGCCGCGCAATTGGCTATTTATGATGATATTCCTACAGATTTAAAAGAGGCCGTTGAAGCCATTGTTTTAAATACCAGCCCGGAGGCAACGGATAATTTACTTGAGCTGGCAGAAAAATACCGCAATTCCGGCAGTGAAAAAGTGGATGACGGCAAGGCCTTGGAATGGCGAAATCTGCCTGTTAATGAACGTATTGCCCATGCCTTAGTTAAAGGTATTACTGAGTTTATTGAGGAGGATACAGAACAGGCGCGCATCAATGCTGAAATGCCGATTGACGTGATTGAAGGGCCGTTAATGGATGGTATGAATATAGTCGGCGATCTCTTTGGTGAAGGGAAAATGTTTTTACCACAAGTGGTTAAGTCGGCACGTGTTATGAAACAAGCAGTGGCTTACCTTAACCCCTACATTGAAGCCACTAAAGCGGCGGGTGCGACCAACGGTAAAATCGTTATGGCCACGGTGAAAGGGGATGTGCATGATATTGGTAAAAATATTGTCGGGGTTATTCTGCAGTGTAATAACTACGAAATTATCGATCTCGGTGTAATGGTGCCCTGTGAAAAAATCATTAAAACGGCGATCGCAGAAAAGGCGGATCTGATTGGTTTATCCGGCCTGATTACGCCCTCCTTAGATGAAATGGTCTATGTTGCCAAGGAGATGCAGCGCCAGGGTCTGCAACTGCCGTTATTAATAGGCGGTGCAACAACCTCTAAAGCCCATACCGCGGTAAAAATAGAGCAAAATTACGATCAGCCCGTGGTCTATGTGTCTAATGCATCCCGTGCTGTGGGGGTTTGTCAGAAATTATTAAACCCGGTCAATAAACCCGATTTTGTGAAAAAACTGGATGAAGATTACGTCCGGGTACGTGAACAATATGCCAATAAACGTCCGCGCAGCGCTCCCGTTTCACTGCAGCGAGCGCGTGCCAACGCGGCTAAAATAGATTGGGCTGATTACCGTCCTGCAGTGCCAAATCAGCTGGGTGTGCAGGTCATTAAAAAGATGTCTATTGATACCTTACGTGAATATATAGACTGGACCCCCTTCTTTATGACTTGGGGACTGGCAGGCAAGTACCCGAGAATTCTTGAAGATGAAGTGGTTGGCGAAGAGGCGACGCGTTTATTTTCTGAAGCATTAACTATGCTCGATACAATTGCAGCACAAGGTGAAATATCTGCCAGCGGTATGGTCGGTATTTTTCCTGCGAACAGTGTGGGTGATGATATAGAAATTTACACAGATGAGTCGCGCAGTAAAATATTGCAGGTGAGTCATCATCTGCGCCAGCAAAGTGAGAAAAAACCACCCTTTGTAAATCACTGTTTGGCCGATTATATTGCGCCTAAATCCTCCGGCATTGGCGATTATATTGGCGCATTTGCTGTGACTGGCGGTATTGGCGAAAAGGAAGTGGCTGAGCGTTATAAAGCCAATCTGGATGATTACAATGCGATTCTGGTGCAATCCATTTGTGACCGTTTAGCCGAGGCCTTTGCCGAATATCTGCATCAGAAAACCCGCAAAGAGTATTGGGGATTTGCAGCAGATGAAACATTAGCCAATGATGATCTGATTCGTGAAAAATACCAGGGTATTCGCCCCGCGCCGGGTTATGCTGCCTGTCCTGAGCATACAGAAAAGAAAGTTATTTGGGATCTGATGAATGTCGAACAGCAGATAGGTATGCAGTTAACCAGCAGTTATGCCATGTCCCCGGGGGCTGCCGTCTCGGGATGGATTTTCTCGCACCCGCAAAGCCGTTATTTCGCCGTTGCACAAATTCAGCAGGATCAGCTGGAGGATTATGCGCAGCGTAAAGGCTGGGATTTGTTGACTGCCGAAAGGTGGTTGGGCCCTAATTTATAATATTTCAAATTGCCCCTGTCAAAAGCAAATAAAAAGAGTGCATTTTAATGTGCTCTTTTTGTTATGTACCGATAAGCAATGTTCAATTAGCGGATTATTATAATTTTTTGTTCTTTATCTGTTCATCTGTAAGTGATTATACTTCTCTATATAGTGACATAATGTCAAAGTGAGCAGTAAAAATGAATGTCTAATAGGGTTTTTGCTAAATAATAACTGGCCTAATAATAACTCGATTTTTTTTGATATTGTTTCTTTTAAGGTTATTTTTTCTGCTTAACGGTAATAAATCTTTATTTATGGTGCCGCGACCTCTATCATTAATGATCCATTTTTTAAGTTGGTTAATTAGATGCCCAAGATCACTCCGCAAGACATTTCCACTAGTTTCGGCCGTAATATTATCGACCGTGGAACGCGCTATTTTAAAGAAAGTCGCGTGTTATCTTGTGAATATGATGAGCGCCAAAATCAACTCAATGGCAGTGTTAAAGGGTCGTCAGAAACTCCTTACCAAACAAGTGCTTCGATTAAAACGTCTAATAAAGGCGGATATATTATCCAGAGTACTTGTACCTGCCCCGTCGGCTGGAACTGTAAACATGCTGTCGCTCTGCTGCTTGCTTATCAGGCGGACACTCCCAATTATAATATTGAAAACAGCTACCAAACCTGGTTTGAATTATTACAAAATCAACTTTCTAAAAAGAAATCTACGCCTGTTCCGAGTGCTTATCAGGGTTATTTCCGCCTCTCATTTAATAAAAGTGCATACAATCATTCCTTA
>DATBNI010000074.1:0-12607 GCA_036554425.1 Psychromonas sp. | reverse complement strand
TGAACTGCATCCCAAATCTGACATTGATCTGCTTATTCTTTCAAAAGAGGGATTTAATGAAGCCTCAGAAACAAAAATAAGTGCCTTTATTACCCAATTATGGGATCTTAAACTCGATATTGGTAACAGCGTACGTACCCTCCAGGATTGTTTTGAGCAAGGCAGTGCCGATATAACAGTTGCAACCAGCATGCTTGAAGCACGTTATATCAGGGGCAACAAACAAACTTTCGAAGAGCTAACGGCACTGATTGAAGATAAAAATTTTTGGCCTTCGGATCGGTTTTTCACGGTAAAAAAAGAGGAACAAATTAAGCGTCATAAAAATTGCCGCGGTGATGGTTATAACCTCGAACCGGATCTTAAAAACGGCAGTGGCGGTTTACGTGACATTCAAACCATTGCCTGGATTGCCAAACGTCATTTTGGTGTCAATAGCCTGCTAGAATTAACCGGCTCCAACTACATAACCCAAGGGGAATACCGTGAGTTGGTCGACTGCCAGGCACTGCTTTGGACAATTCGTTTTGCGCTGCACGCAGTTACAAACCGCCCCGATAATCGTCTGCTGTTTGATTATCAGACTGAGGTGGCGCGAATGCTGGGTTACTCCGGCTCAGGTAATACCGCTATTGAGCAGATGATGAAGGCCTTTTATCAAACTATTCACCGCGTAAAAGAGCTCAATGAGATGCTGCTGCAATATTTTGACGAGGCTATTTTAGGAAATATCGCCAAGCATATTGTCCCTATAGATCAAAACTTCCAATTGCGTGAAGATATGATTGAACTCAAAACCAGATCCTTATTTAACGAACAACCAGAATCAATCCTGCAGCTCTTCCTGCATATCGCTGAAAACCCTAAAATCAAAGGGATCTACTCCCCCACTCTGCGGGAACTTCATGGTGCGCGACGCTGCTTAACACACTGGTTGCAGAACATTCCCGAGTGCCGTGATATTTTTATGGAAATTATCAGACACCCTCAGGGAATGGGACTGGCATTCACACTGATGCATAAATATGGCATTCTAGCCGCTTATATCCCGCAGTGGAGCCGTATTGTCGGACAGATGCAGTTTGACCTGTTTCATGCTTATACTGTTGATGAACATACTCATAAACTGATTAAGAATATTTACAATTTTACCGAGAATAAAGAGACATACCCGCTGGCAGGTGACATTTATAATGAGCTGGACAAGCCTGAACTGCTTTATTTAGCGGCTATTTTTCATGATATTGCTAAGGGCCAAAAGGGAGATCATTCCACACTGGGCGCTGTTGATGCACGGGCATTTTGTGAATTACACGGACTGACTCGCTATGAGAGTAAAACAGTCGCCTGGTTAGTCAAGCACCATCTCACTATGTCGGTAACGGCACAACGTCGTGATATCAGTGATCCCCGGGTGGTCATTGAATTTGCAAAAATAGTGCGTGATGAAAAACGTTTAAACCTGTTACATTGTTTAACCGTTGCTGATATTCGCGCCACCAACGAAGAAACCTGGAACAGTTGGAAAGCGGCCTTATTACGCGATTTATATTTCAGCACATTAAAAGTACTGCGTCGTGGCTTGGAAAGCCCCCCGGATATTCGCGATCGCATACGCGATAGACAACGTAAAACCCTTACTATTTTACGCGAACAAGGTATTACAGAGACCCAGGCAAAGACACTTTGGAAACGTTTTAAGCTGGATTACTTTTACCGTTATCGCTCGCAGCAAATAGCCTGGCATACTAAAAATCTTTTAGCGCATACAGATCATAGCCGGCCAATGATTTTAATTAGTGAGCGAAAAAGCAGCGTGGCAACTGAAATTTTTGTCTATCATAAAGAGATGCCCGCGTTATTTTCCAGCGTGGTGACTGTCATAGATAATAAAAAACTCAGTATTCATGATGCAAAAATTCTCTCCAGCAGAGATGATTTCTCATTAAGTACTTTTACGGTATTGGAGGAGGATGGCAGCCATATTGATCCGGAGAAAATTCAGCGCCTCAAAAAAGAAATCGAAATGGCACTGCTTGCGCCGGAAAAACTCAACAGACAACAAACTCGCCTGTCACGGGTTAAACGCCAATTCAAATTTGAACCGCAAGTGACTTTTTTGCCAACCAGTCGTAAACGTACGCAAATTGAACTTGTCGCTTTTGATGCACCGGGAATTTTAGCTGATATTGGTGAGATTTTCAGATTCAGCGGCATGGTGCTTTTTACAGCCAAAATAACCACCATTGGTGAACGTGCGGAGGATCTCTTTATTATTTCAACTGCCGAAGGTAATGCACTGACAGAGCAACAGGAAGAAAACTTGAAAGCTCAGTTGATGACCGAGCTCAGCCCTGACTGATGAAATTTTTACAGTAACTAATTAATGGCGGGTTAAAAACGCGCCATTAATTTTATTCTATTGGAAAGGCCACAAAATGATGGCTTAATACCGTCAAAGATACTTTATCACCGACCTTCAACTGCATGCAGTTACCATCATGATTACTCTGCTTTACAATATAATGTTTGCTTAAATAAACAATGCTGACATGTTGGTATGCGCCCAGGAAATCAACCTTTGTTATACTCCCTTTACCGCGGGGATCGACTTCAACTGCGAGCTGCTCCGGCCGTAATAACAGGGTCAAGTGCGTATTGATTGGATGCTCTATAATAGCATTACAGTTCAGCAAACCAAGCTCTGACTGGTATGAATATTTATCCCTTACGGTAACCCTGATATAATTACTCAAGCCCATAAAGTCAGCCACATAAATTGAGTTGGGGTGACTGTATAATGTTTGCGCAGTATCAATTTGCACTATTTTACCGGCCTGCATCAAGGCAATTCTATCGGCAAAAGCAAAACCTTCCTCTTTTGAATGGGTGACAAATAATGCGCTCATTGAATGCGCTTTAAGTAATAACCTAATTTCATCGATTAACTGAAAACGAACATGATGGTCTAAATTCGAGAAAGGTTCATCTAATAACATTAATTCAGGTTGATAAGCCAGCGCCCGGGCAATCGCAATACGCTGCTGCTGTCCACCTGAAAGCTGATGCGGGAAACGATCCGCATAATCTTTTAACTGCACCAGCGTTAACACTTCAGTGACAAGTTGTCGTTGTGCTTTACGGCTCAGTTTCTGTAATGAAAACGCGACATTGTCAAAAACATTAAGGTGGGGAAACAGTGCATAATCCTGAAAAATCAACCCTACCTTTCGTTCTTCCGGTGGAATATTAATGCCCGTATCATTAACTGTTTTAGCATTTATTCTTATCTCTCCGGAAAGATCTACCTGCAGCCCGGCAATCGCTCTTAGCAGAGTTGTTTTTCCACAGCCGCTTTCCCCCAACAAACACACTATTTCATTATTATCGAGCGCCAAATCCAGCGAATTAAGCACTTGGTTATCTTGATAAAAACAACTTAATTTATTAACAATAAGGGTGGACATTAAGAGGCTTTCTCCATTAAGCGGCTGACGACAATAAAAGGTACAAGCCCCATTAAAACAATTAATAAAGCGGGTAAGGCGGCGTATTCTATCATCTCATCCGAGACAAATTGATAAGCATAAGTTGCCAGCGTTTCAAAATTAAAGGGGCGCAATAATAAAGCCGTGGGCAGCTCTTTCATGGCTTCGATAAAAACCAAAATAAAGGCGCTTAACATGCCTTTGCTGATTAAGGGTAAATTAACCCGGCGAATGGTTTGTGCCGCACTTTGCCCAAGCGTGCGCGAGGCACTGTCTAATGACGGAGAAACTTGCGCCAGACTACTGTCTATACTGCCGACGGCTATCGCACTAAAGCGCACTAAATAACCGGCCACTAAAACAAACAGCGTACCGGAAAAAAGCAAACCTACTCTTGAATAACCATACTCAATAAGCTGTCTATTGAACCATAAATCCAAACTGCTCAAGGGGATAAGAACAGCGATCGCAACCACTGTACCGGGCAGTGCATAGCCTAAAGAAGACAAGCGTATTGTCGCTTTGGCCAATACTCCCGGCGATAAACGCTGGTAGAAATTAACAATTAATGCGATTAACAGCGCTAAAGAGGCAACTATCATTGCCAGCCAGACACTGTTTAGGGTGTATTTCCATAAAGAAAGGTTAAGTGACTGGCTGAAATAGATACTCGCATAATAAAAAAGAACAGCTAAAGGCAGGATAAAAGCAAAAAATAACAGCCCCCAGGAAAAGGTTAATACCCCCCACTTTCGCCAGCCCCGTAAGACAAAGCGCAACTCCGTATGGGTTGCACCACTGCGTTGGTATAATTTTTGTCTGCGCCGGCTGTAATTTTCGAGACTGATTAAAATAACCAGGACCAATAACATCAGCGATGATATTTTTGCGGCTGTGGTCAAACTGCCTAACTCTAACCAGGTATTATAAACGGCCGTGGTTAAAGTGCTGACCGCAAAATAATGAACAGTTGCAAAATCGCCCAATGTTTCCATCGCAATTAATGATAAACCAACCGCCATGGCAGTACGGGAAAGCGGTAAAGAGACACGAAAAAAAGCGCGCGTCGGTGATAAACCTAAGGTCCGGGCAGCCTGAAATAATCCGCCGGATTGGCCTAAAAAAGCGCCGCGCAATAGTAGGTATAAATAAGGAAAAAGGCTTAAACTCAAAACAATGATGGCACCGGAAATAGTGCGGATATCGGGAAAATAATAATCAGAGGACTGTTGCCAGCCCATTAATGCGCGTAAAAAATGCTGCACCGGACCTGAAAAATCAAGCAGGTCAGTGTACACAATGGCAACAATATAAGGCGGTAAGGCCAGCGGCAGCATTAACGCCCACTGTAATATGCTACGTCCGGGGAATTCGCAACAGGCGACGAACCAGGCAACGGGTAATGCAAAAATAAAACTTAGAGTGATCACCCCTAATATCATGAGTAATGTATTTAAACTGTAATCCCACAATACAGTATCAATTAAGTGTTGAAAACTACCACTATCATCGATCTGAAAAGCACTTAAAATAAGTGCTAATATTGGTGCAATTAAAAGACAAGTTACTGCCCATGGCAGTAACTTGTAAAGATTAACTCTAGAGATCAAATTTCACTTCATCCAGTAATTTCATGGCAGTTTGATGCTGCTTGGCAATATCCGCAAGCGCAATGGAATCTGCTTTGAATTCGCCCCATGATGCGACCAATTTAGAAGGTGCCACCTTGGCGTTGACAGGATACTCATAATTAACTTCAGCGTACATTTTCTGAGCAGCTTCACCCGATAAATATTCCATCAGTTTAACGGCACTGGCTTTGTTCGGTGCATACTTAGTCAAGACCACACCACTGACATTAACATGCGAACCAGTTGTTGCCTGGTTCGGGAAGTTAATATTAACGGCTTCAGCCCAGCTTAACTGTTGCGGATCGGCAAGCATCTTACCCAGGTAATAACTATTACCTAATGCATAATCACAAAGGCCGTCTTTAATCGCTTTTACTTGAGCACGGTCATTACCTTGTGGTTTACGCGCAAGATTAGCTTTAAGCCCTTCCAGCCAGGTTTTTGCATCGGCCTTACCTTCATGAGCAATCACAGAAGCAAGCAATGACACATTGTAAGGATGCTTACCTGCACGCATACATACTTTGCCTTTAAATTCCGGGCTGGCTAAATCTTGGTAAGTAATATCAGCAGCAGGACCAACCCGCTCAGCAGAAGAGTAAATATTACGTACACGTGTTGTTAATGCAAACCAATGCTGCTTGGGATCGCGGTATTGGCTGGGGATATTTTCATTTAATATTTTGCTATCCACGGCTTGGGTAAGATGATCATCATTGAGCATCATTAAGCGGCTAAAATCCGAGGTCAATACCAGATCCGCAGGCGATAATTTACCTTCACGCTTAACCCGCTCAATCAGACCATTTTTAGCAAATAATATATTTACTTTAATACCCGTTTCTGCGGTAAATTTTTCCATGATCGGCTCGATCAGAAAAGGCTGACGAAATGAGTAAATATTTACTTGATCAGCATAAGCGGCAAAGCTGCTGACACTTAAGCTTGAGAAAATAACGGCAGAGCTCAGGAATTTTTTTATAAACATTTTATTCTCCTAAATAGGAATAGTTATTGATAAAAGGATACTAATGAGAACCATTACCATTTGCAAGCAATTTTCTGTTTTATTGAAACTTTATTGATTTAAAACAAAATAACAACGCACTAAACAAGCTGTTCAACAGAAAAACCTAAGCGCTACTGTCTCTCTGTCATACTCAATTTAAAAATAAACCCGTACTACAGATACGGCGACACAGCCCGGACGACGGTTTTTTTGGATTTCAATGGAGATCTCTTTTTCTATCTCCAAACCGCGTTTGATAGGTGTTACTTTAATTAAACGGCTGTGTGCCCGCACGACACTGCCCGTTTTAACCGGATAGGGAAAACGTACTTGGTTCAGACCATAATTGACCGTCATTTTTGCATTGGGGTAAAGTGGTTTAAGCGGATTTACACTGTCCGTTAAACGCGGCAAGAGTGATAAGGTTAGAAAACCATGGGCAATGGTTGTTTTAAAAGGAGAATCTGTTTTTGCCCTTTCAACATCGTTATGCAGCCATTGATGATCTTCGGTGACCTTGGAAAATTGGTCGATCCTTTCCTGGGAAATAGTGAACCAATCGCCGACATGCACCTCTTCACCTATTTGTGACTGTAACTGGAAAAACAACTCGGTTGCCTCTGGAGAAAGCTGTACCGGTTTCTGAGCAACATTCATGGGGCGACCATCTTTTAAAATGGAATATTCCTTAACCCAAGAAAGTAACTGACTTTTATTACAATTGGCTTTTTTGATAAATAATGAATAATAATCTCGAATTGTCGGAGACATCCACTCTTTAAAATCAAAAGCGAATTTTTCCATAAATTCAATTTTATATTTATTAATATCAATTTTTTTCATTCAACAGTTCCCATAATAAAATAGGAGGCATGCAGGCCTCCTATTCAATATTAATTAGTTTTTAAGGTTAATTAAAGTAAGCTTGCATTAATCTCACTCAGCACCTGAGCCGGATTTTCAGCTTGCGTAATCGGACGACCAATCACCAGATAATCAGCCCCAGCATCCAGCGCCTGCTTAGGCGTCATAATACGACGCTGATCGCCAGCATTTGAGCCTGCAGGACGAATACCCGGGGTGATTAATTTAAAGTCGGCACCGAGCAGGGCTTTTAATTCTTTTGCTTCATGAGAGGAGCAAACAACACCATCAAGCCCGGATGATTTAGTTAATATAGCCAGACGCTTAACCTGTTCTGCGGGGGATAACTCAATGCCCAACTCTTGTAAGTCGCTTTGATCCATGCTGGTTAACACTGTCACCGCTATTAATAACGGCGCTTTATCACCATAGGGTTCAAGAATGGCTTTAGCCGCTTCCATCATACGTCGTCCCCCGCTGGCGTGCACATTCACCATCCATACCCCTAAATCAGCCGCCGCTTTAACCGCTTGGGCAACCGTATTGGGAATATCATGGAACTTCAGATCTAAAAAAACATCAAAGTGCTTTGCTACCAGCACTTTTACAAAATCAGGACCAAAATGAGTAAACATCTCTTTGCCAATTTTTAACCGACAGGTCTCAGGATCAAGTTGATTAATAAACGCTAATGCCTGCTGCTTATCTGCATAATCTAAGGCGACAACCACTTTTGGATCAGTTACTTGCTTCATTATTTATCCTGTTTTTTAATAGCCTAAAAGCCAACCTGTATTTTATCTGCATTGTCATTATTTACGGCTAAGCCGTTTAGGGTAAATCCAAGACGAGCGCGCGCAGTTTAGTCCCTTAAGTGAGTACTTTCAATGCACAATGACCACGCTCAGGAAAATTATTCACCGTCTAATCCGCGTATCGGTTTGATTCTTCCCCAGCTCTTACAGGAAGGACACAACCAAAAGAGTTTTTTACTTGAATAACCACACTTTTCACAGCGATATTGCGGACGAAGCTTAATTTGTTCTGACACTAGCTTATGCAAAAAAGTTAAACTCTCTTTCTCACTTGTTGATTGGGCCAATTGCAAATGGTAAGTCATTAAATGGTTAAACCCTTTCATCGTAGGCTTGCGGCGTAACTCTTGCAACATGAATGCCTGGGCTTTTTCAATGCTGCGATATTGAGCAATAAGTTTAGCCAACAATATCGCGGCACTCGCTCCGCCCCCTAAGCTAACGATACGATAAAGGTATGGGATCAACGCCTGCTCACTGCCTAGTTGCCGATGCAGTGCCAATAACTTATCTAAAATAACTTCGGTAAAATCAATATCTAATTCAGGTACCGACTGCAACATTTGCAATGCTTTCTCGGGTTTATTTTGCAGCTCATAATAATCAGAAAGTGCGATGCTTGCACGGATACAGTTAGGAAATACAGTCAGCGCTTTTTGATAAAGTTTAATTTTTTGTTTATCGTCGCCCGGTTTTTTTAATTGCTCAGCCAAACTGCAGTACAGATGAGATAATGTTCTCCTATTGGTTTTACCTTTAGACAGTTTATTTAATAGCTCAGCGACTGCAACGGCTTCTTCCCAGTCTTTAAGCTGCTGATGGATTAGGAGCAGATTTTCCAGTGCGACCTCCTGATATTCAGGCGAGCCTTTTAGTTGTACAAATATTTCTTCACTGCGATCAAATAAACCTGCCTGGTAAAAGTCTTTACCTAATTGCAGTAAGGCCAAATCTCGTTGTTCCAGGGTCAGTGAGGGACGAGCGATTAAGTTCTGATGAATTCGAATTGCGCGTTCGACTTCGCCACGCTGGCGGAATAGGTTACCCAATGCAAGGTGTGTTTCAATGGTTTCATTATCAACCTCGAGCAGAGCAATAAAGTGATCCACCGCTTTATCGGGTTGATCGCTTAGCAAAAAATTCAACCCTTTGACGTAATCTCTGCTGAGTTTATTGCCTTTTTTTTGTTTTTTTTGATGTACGCTGCGCACCCCCATATACCAACCATATAAAGCTGCGACAGGGAGTAAAAGAAAAAATATCTCTTGCACTAAAAGTTAATCTTTTACAGTTAAAGCACGTAACTCATTAAGTTCCTTGCTCTGCTTTTTATTCATTTTAAGTAACTGCCTATTTTTGATTTTTAATCTCAAATAAAACAGCACAGCCAGGGCACCGGATGCTGTAAAACCAATTAAAAATATAATAGCTAATAACGTCGAAAGGCGCATTTCGCTTTGCGCCAGCAAATAATTAATATTAACTAACTGCTGATTTTTTAAACCCAGTAAAGCCGCGACCACAAAGAATAAAATGGTAATAATTAGAGTAATAATACGTTTCATAGCGATACCTTAGCAAAGAGGGTGAGTTACAGTCTAGTATATATTAAACAGGGAATAAATCATTGATATGGATGTATTGCAGATTTTATAAGCTAATTATAAGCAAAACAGATAAAAATATAGATTGATGATTTTAAAGGAGATCTGGGATAAATTTCAGATAAAAAAAATGGTGCTGTAAAAGCACCATTTTTTAATTAAGCATTTGCTGCATTTACCCGCTCTCTCAATGCTTTGCCAGGTTTAAAATGAGGAACATACTTGCCATTGAGTTCAACTCTATCACCTGTTTTGGGATTTCGTCCAACCCTTGGGGCACGATAATGTAAAGAAAAACTGCCAAAACCTCTGACTTCAATCCGCTCGCCTTTGGCAAGTGAATTAGCCATTAAGATTAGTGTTTCTTTTACACTATCTTCCACCTCTTTTACCGACAATTGAAAGTGCTTACTGGTTAGTCTTTCAATCAAATCAGACTTAGTCATAACTTACCTCGCGTTCAAATTTGAATACAGTAAACCGACTCCAGTTGATGCTAATTATTACCTAGTCTGTCTGGAAAATCGGAAATGCTTTTCCCAAGTTATTCAGGCAAGAGTGGCTGATTACCAGCCACTCAATAATTATTTGCCTTTAGCTGCGTTAAACGCATCCAGCATTGCATTACCCATGCTTGCTTCATCTTGTTGTTTTAAGCTATCAATAGCTTCTTTCTCGTCAGCTTCATCTTTTGCTTTGATAGAAAGGCTAATTACGCGGTTTTTACGATCTACACCGACGAATTTAGCATCAATAGATTCACCAGCTTTAAGTACTGTAGATGCATCTTCAACACGCTCACGAGCAATATCAGCAACACGAATGTAACCTTCAACGCCATCAGCAAGCGTAACAGTTGCACCTTTAGCATCAACTTCAGAGATAGTCCCTAAAACAATAGACCCTTTCTTGTTTTCTGCTAAGTAATTATTGAACGGGTCAATAGCAATTTGCTTGATACCTAAAGAGATACGTTCACGTTCAGGATCAACTTGAAGTACAACAGCTTCGATCTCATCGCCTTTTTTGTAATCTAGCACGGCTTTTTCGCCTTCAACTTCCCAACTGATATCAGAAAGATGTACTAGACCGTCGATGTTGCCATCAAGACCGATGAAGATACCAAAGTCAGTGATAGATTTAATCTTACCAGAAACTTTTTGACCTTTATCATGAGTAGAAGAGAATTCTTCCCATGGATTAGGTTTACACTGTTTAAGGCCTAGAGAGATACGACGACGTTCTTCATCGATATCAAGAACCATAACTTCAGCCGAATCACCAAGGTTAACAACTTTAGACGGGTGAATGTTTTTGTTAGTCCAATCCATTTCTGAAACGTGAACTAAACCTTCAACACCTTCTTCAATCTCAACAAAACAACCGTAATCCGTTAGGTTAGTCACTTTACCAGTTAAGCGAGTTCCTTCAGGGTAACGTTTAGCGATTGCTACCCATGGATCTTCACCAAGTTGCTTAAGACCTAGCGATACACGGGTACGCTCACGATCAAATTTAAGCACTTTAACGTTGATTTCATCACCAACATTGACGATTTCACTCGGGTGTTTAACACGTTTCCAAGCCATATCAGTAATATGTAACAGTCCATCAACGCCACCTAAGTCTACGAACGCGCCGTAGTCAGTTAGGTTTTTAACGATACCTTTAACTTCTTGACCTTCTTGAAGATTTTCAAGTAGTTCATCACGTTCAACACTGTTTTCTGTTTCGATAACAGCACGGCGAGATACAACAACGTTGTTACGTTTTTGATCAAGTTTAATCACTTTGAATTCAATATCTTTGTTTTCAAGGTGAGCAGTGTCACGTACTGGACGTACGTCAACTAATGATCCAGGTAGGAAAGCACGGATACCGTTTAATTCAACAGTGAAACCACCTTTAACTTTACCGTTGATAACACCGATAACAGTTTCTTGGTCTTCGTACGCTTTCTCTAGTTGGATCCAAGCTTCGTGACGTTTCGCTTTTTCACGAGAAAGTTTAGTTTCACCGAAACCGTCCTCTACCGCGTCTAACGCTACATCTACAACATCGCCAACAGCAACTTCTAGTTCACCAGCAGCATTTTTAAATTCTTCAACTGGGATTGCAGCTTCAGATTTAAGACCTGCATCAACGAAGACTAGGTTATTACGGATTCCTACGATTGTACCTTTAACAATAGTACCGGGGCGAGTTTCTACCGTTTGTAGAGATTCTTCAAATAGTTCAGCAAAAGATTCCATCATCTATTTATTCACACTTATTTTTTATACAACCACTTACAATCCATTAGTAAGGGAGGCTGAAAAAGAGTATTGCTTCATCCATAAAGCAATATTAGTTAATAGCTGATTATTCAACTATTAATTTTAGTTTAAGTTTCATCAGTTCAAGGATCTGATTAACAACCTGATCAATAGTCAATGAGGTTGAATCGATCACCAAAGCATCTTCTGCGGGTTTTAAAGGCGCAACAGGACGATTTCGGTCTCGAAAATCACGTTCTTTGATTTCGCTTAAAATTTGCGCGATACTAACATTAAAGCCTTTATCTTGCAACTGATTAAAACGCCGTAAAGCGCGTTCCTCCGCGCTTGCATCCAGGAATATTTTGACCGGTGCATCGGGAAATACGACTGTGCCCATGTCGCGTCCGTCGGCGATTAAACCCGGTGCTTGGTAGAAGGCTTTTTGGCGGGCTAATAGAGCATCACGAACAACTTGCAGTGCAGCGACCTGAGATGCTGCCTGGGCGACTGTTTCGGTTCTTAATTTATCTCCAACGTTTTCACCATCTAAAAAAGTATCAACGCCAGCACCGTTAGATTGAAAAGTGACATTCAGATTTAAGGCCAAATCCGCCAAACTTTTTTGATCATCCAAGCTTATTTTTTTTTGCAGCGCGGCAAAAGCTAAAATCCGATACAGAGCGCCGCTATCAAGCAGATGCCAGTTTAGTTTTGCCGCTATTATATGGCATACTGTGCCTTTTCCTGAGCCGCTTGGGCCATCAATAGTGACCAAATTAATGTTAGACACATAAACTCCTAGAGTCGCTTAAAATAATGTTTAAAGTTGTTATTTTGATTGCTGATAATCATCATTGCAAAAATAAATACTAGTCATGAGGCTGTTCTTAGTATCCCTATATAAAATCAATCTATCTCATCCATAAAGTCATCCAAGT
>DATBNI010000371.1:0-8396 GCA_036554425.1 Psychromonas sp. | reverse complement strand
TATTTTAGTCGTTGATGATAATCCGGAAAATATCCATCTGTTAAGCGCAATATTACGCCCCTATTATAGAGTGAAAGCGGCTATCAACGGGGCAATAGCGTTAAAATTGGCCAGGGGAGAGGATAAACCGGATCTGATTTTATTAGATATTATACTGCCGGATGTCGACGGTTATGAAATTTGCCGGCAACTTCAGCTTTTGCCTGAGACCGCTGAAATACCCGTTGTATTTGTCAGTGCAAAAAATACCGTTGCCGATGAAAACCGGGGCTTTGCGTTAGGCGGGGTTGATTACATTACCAAACCCGTTAGCCCGGCACGCGTATTGGCCAGAGTCGCTACGCATTTGAAATTAGCCAGCCAAAAATTTCATCTGCTCAGTCTGGTACGGGAAAGAACCAGAGATCTGGAAAAGGCGCATATAGAAATCATCCAATGCTTAGGCCGTGCGGCTGAATTTAAAGATAACGAAACGGGTCTGCATGTGCTGCGTATGAGCAGCTACTCCCGTGTTTTAGCACAAAAAGTGACGGATAATGACGGTTGGTCCGAATTGCTTTTTCATGCCGCACCCATGCATGATATAGGCAAAATTGGTATTCCTGATAATGTCTTATTAAAGCCTGCTAAGCTGGATCCCGAAGAATGGGCCATTATGCAGAGACATGTTGAATACGGCGTTGAAATTTTAGGCCTGCCTGAATCGGACTTGCTGATCTTGGCCGTTGAGGTAGCGCAATATCATCATGAAAAGTGGGACGGCACGGGTTACCCGGCTGGGATCAGTGGTAAAAACATTCCATTAAGTGCGCGTATTGTTGCTATTGCCGATGTGTTTGATGCCCTGACCAGTGAGCGGCCCTATAAAGCCGCATGGTCAGTTGAAAAAGCGCTGGCACTGATTGAAAGTGAATCCGGCAAACACTTTGATCCCGAGTTAGTATTACACTTTCTGGCTTGTCTGCCAGAGGTATTGCAGATTAAAGTGAAATATATGGATCAGCCGATTATAGCGCAGGATATCTTTCTGCCAGGCAGTTAAGTGCCGTCATAACCAACGTCTATCGACATTTTTTAGCGCATTAATTGTCTATTTTTTTAGCTGCAGCGTTAAAATACCATATTCACCAATATAAATATTCATGATTATTGCATAAATAATCAAATGTAATTAAGATGCGTCTTTCTATCGGGAATATTTATATTTATAATATTCCCCTCTTTTAAACACCGAAAATGAAACAGGAATTTTTTATGTTAAAGGCCATTGTAGTGGGTGCAAGTGGTTATACCGGCGCCGAATTAGCACATTTTTTAGTACGCCACCCGCATATCCAATTGGCTGGTTTGTATGTTTCGACAGGCAGTGTTGATAAAGGTAAAAAATTATCTGCGCTTTACGGGCACTTATCGGGTGTGGTGGATTTACCTCTGCAGCCTTTAGGCAATGCTGATATTCAAAGTGTATGTGCCGATATAGATATCGTTATTTTGGCGACGGCACATGAAGTGAGTCATGATTTGGTGCCGCTTTTCCTCGCTCAAAATACAGTGGTCTTTGATCTCTCTGGCGCATTTCGCGTTCAGGAAGCCGGTTTTTACGACAAATTTTATGGCTTTACGCACCAGTATCCTGAGTTATTAGAAAAAGCGGTTTACGGTTTGGCTGAATGGAATTTTGAAGCCGTTAAGAAAACCGATTTGATTGCAGTACCGGGCTGTTACACAACCGCTTCTTTAACTGCATTAAAGCCTCTGGCGGAAGCTGGATTAATCAAAGCTGATACAAAACCCACTATTAATGCCACCAGTGGTGTGAGTGGTGCCGGGCGTAAAGCGAGTCTGGCCAGTAGTTTTTGTGAGGTGAGTCTGCAGCCTTATGGCGTGTTTACCCATCGTCATAAGCCTGAAATAGATCAGCATTTGGGCATGCCCGTGATATTTACGCCGCATTTAGGCAGTTTTAAACGCGGTATCTTAGCCAGCATTAATGTGCAGCTAAAAGCGGGCGTGACAGCCGATCAGGTGAATCAGGCTTATCAGGATGCTTATGCGGACAAACCCATTGTCCGTTTGATGGAAGGGACTTTTCCTGCGCTTAAAAACGTTGTCGGTACGCCCTTCTGTGATTTAGGCTGGGCCGTGGAGGGGGAAGATCTGGTCGCTTTCAGTGCGATAGATAACCTTCTTAAAGGCGCTTCATCGCAGGCAATGCAATGTATTAATTTACGTTTTGGTTTTGCTATCACCACTTCCCTTTTGTAAGCAGGATTGTTAAACATGACACAGGCATTAAAACCTTTATTAATTAAGCTTGGCGGTGCAGTACTTGAAAATGAGCAGGCATTAGAAAATTTATTTTCAGCACTGACACTTTATTTGCAGACTGAGCAACGACCGCTTCTCATCGTGCATGGCGGAGGCGTGATAGTGGAAGATGTTTTAAACAAAATGAACATCGTCAGTCAGAAAAAAGAGGGTTTACGTATTACACCCTTTGATCAAATTCCCTATGTTGCCGGCGCTTTAGCGGGCACATCAAATAAACTATTGATGGCCAAAGCGCTAAAGGCAGGCCTTTCTGCTGTAGGTTTATCCCTTGCCGATGGTTTTAGCTGCAAAGTCACTCAGCTTGATCCCGATTTAGGTGCGGTCGGTATCAGCAGTCCGAATAATCCGGCACTGCTAAATACCTTATTAACAGCGGGGTACTTGCCCGTTATATCATCAATTGCTATTGGTGAAGATGGCCGCCTGTACAATGTCAATGCAGATCAGGCTGCTATTACGATTTGTGAGCTGCTCGGCGCAGAGTTGGTTTTTTTATCCGATGTTGATGGTGTATGGGATGAGAACAAGCAAGTTATTCCCGAGCTAAACACACAATTAGCTGATAGACTTATTGCCGAAAAGGTAATTAAAGACGGGATGGCGGTGAAAGTGAAAGCTGCCCTGCAGGCTGCCGAGCAATTAGGTTATGTGATGCTGGCAAGTTGGAAAAATCCTGAAAATTTAGTATCATTGCTTGCTGGTCAGGCGGTGGGTACAAAGGTCGTTAAATAGAGAGTTAGATATGAAAAATTTGCTAACAGGGTTGGAAATGACTCAGCAACAGGCGTTAGATCTGATTGCTTTGGGGAAAGAATTAAAAGCTAATCCGGCTAAATACAGCCAGGCATTAGCGGGCAAAAGTGTTGTTACTTTATTTGAAAAACAATCCTTAAGAACACGTGTGACTTTGGATATTGGGGTCAATAAATTAGGCGGTCACGTTGTTTATTTAGATCAATCTAACGGTGAAATGGGCAGTCGTGAAGATGTTAAAGATTTTGCTGCCAATATTTCCCGCTGGGCTGATTGTATCGTGGCGCGTGTCTTTGATCACAATACCCTGGTTGAAATGCAGGCGCATTCAAGCGTTCCTGTGATCAACTCATTATGTGATTTGTATCATCCATGCCAGGCCATGGCTGATTTTTTAACTATCGCGCAGCAGTATGATGATCTCTCTAAAGTGAAACTTGCCTATATTGGTGATGGTAATAATGTCACTCATTCGCTGTTTATTGCCGGTGCCATTTTAGGTGCCACCGTGACCGCGGTTTGTCCAATCGGCCACAGCCCGGATGCGCAAATATTAAAAATGGCAGAAAAGATTGCCGCTAAAAATGGTGGCAGCATCCAGGTCACCGACAATATTGAAGACATCAAAGGTTATGATGTGGTTTATGGTGATACTTGGCTTTCAATGGGTGATGATACGCCACTTGAAGAGATCAAAGCTAAATTTATGCCATACCAAATCAACCAGGCATTATTAGATTCAACCGGTATTAAACACGTATTACATTGCCAGCCAGCCCATCGTGGTTTAGATATCACCTCTGATGTGATGGATGGTCCTGCTTCGTTAATTTTTGACCAGGCAGAAAATAGAATGCACATACAAAACGCTATTATGCTTACCTTAATTAACAAATAAATGCAGACGAAAGGAAAATAATCAATGAGTAAAGTTAAAAAAGTGGTACTCGCTTATTCTGGTGGCCTGGATACTTCGGCAATCATTCCATGGTTAAAAGAGACTTATGATGATTGTGAAATCATCGCTTTTTGTGCTGATGTTGGCCAGGGCGCTGAAGAGTTAGTTGGACTCGAAGAAAAAGCCTTAGCATCGGGCGCTTCTGAGTGTCATATCGTTGATCTGAAAGAAGAATTTGTTAAGGATTACATCTACCCGACCATGGCATCTGGTGCTGTTTATGAGGGTACTTACCTGTTAGGCACGTCAATGGCGCGGCCAATCATTGCTAAAGCGCAGGTTGAAGTGGCACTTAAAGTCGGTGCCGATGCGGTATGTCACGGCTGTACCGGTAAAGGTAATGACCAAATCCGTTTTGAAAGCTGTTTTGCCGCATTGGCTCCCGAGTTGCGCGTTATTGCACCTTGGCGTGAGTGGGATATGGTATCGCGTGAAGATCTGCTTGATTATCTTGCCGAGCGTAATATAGAAACAACAGCGAGTGCGACTAAAATCTACAGTCGTGACGCCAATGCATGGCATATCTCGCACGAAGGCGGTGAGCTGGAAAACCCATGGAATGCACCCAGCAAGGGTGTTTGGACCTTAACAGTTGATCCTGAAGACGCACCTAATAAACCTGAATTCTTAACCATTAAAGTTGAAAATTCACGTGTTGTTGCCGTTGACGGTGTTGAGCTATCCCCTTATAACGCATTAATGCTGTTAAATGAAAAAGCGGCAGCGCATGGTGTCGGTCGTATTGATATTACCGAGAACCGTACTGTCGGCATGAAGTCTCGTGGTTGTTACGAAACCCCAGGAGGTACCGTTATGGTGGCGGCACTGCGTGGTATCGATGAGTTAGTGCATGACAAACCTGCCCGCAAATGGCGCGACCAGGTGGGTCAAGAATTTGCTCATTTAGTTTATGACGGGCGTTGGTTTACGCCGCTTTGTGGCTCTTTGTTAGCCGCTTCAGAAGCCTTGGCAAAAGATGTTAACGGTGAAGTGGTTGTTAAAATGTATAAAGGTCAAGTGACTGCCGTGCAGAAACGCTCTCCAAACAGTTTATATTCTGAAGAGTTTGCGACATTTGGTGATGATAACGTTTATAATCAAAAACACGCAGAAGGTTTTATCCGTTTATATTCACTTTCAAGCCGTATCCGTACCTTGAACAGCAAAAAATAAGCGCTAAATCTTAAAATTCCCGCCTCGTATTGTTACAAGGCGGGAATTTCTATTTTTATATGTTTTTTTTAAAGTATATAAAAATAGATTCTGAAACAACCAAATAAAGAAAGTGATGGAGCATCAAAATGGCACTATGGGGCGGACGTTTTAGCCACGCGGCAGACGTAAAATTTAAACTGTTTAATGATTCATTAAAATTCGATTACCGCCTTGCGGAACAGGACATTATTGGTTCAATTGCTTGGTCAAAAGCGTTACAAACAGTTGACGTATTAACCAGTGACGAACAAAAACGCTTAGAAGCTGCGTTAAATGAATTATTAGTATCAGTTCAAGCTAATCCTGAGCTGGTTTTACAATCCGATGCCGAAGATATCCACTCCTGGACAGAAGGGCAGTTGATTAATAAAATCGGTGATTTAGGTAAAAAATTACATACGGGCCGCAGCCGCAACGATCAGGTTGCAACGGATTTAAAGCTTTGGTGTAAAAAAACCGGACAGGAGTTGGTTGTCCACCTGGATGCCTTGGAAGCCAAGTTAATCGAACTTGCACGTATTCATCAGGGGGTCATTCTACCGGGTTATACACATTTACAGCGTGCGCAACCGGTGACATTTTCGCACTGGTGTTTAGCCTATTTAGAAATGTTGGAGCGTGACCATGATCGTTTAGAAGGCTGCCTTAAACGTCTTGATACCTGTCCATTGGGCAGTGGCGCATTAGCAGGAACAGGCTATGCGATAGATCGCACCGCATTAGCACACTCTCTTGGATTTGAACGTGCGACGCGCAACAGCTTAGATTCTGTTTCAGACCGCGACCATGTTGTTGAGCTGATGAGCTGTGCAACGCTTTCCATGGTTCATCTGTCGCGCATGGCAGAAGATCTGATCTTCTATAACAGCGGCGAGTCAGGGTTTATTGAGATGTCTGATTTAGTGACGTCCGGTTCATCGTTAATGCCGCAAAAGAAAAATCCCGATGCGATGGAACTGATTCGTGGCAAAACAGGCCGTGTATTTGGTTCATTAGCGGCTATGTTAATGACGCTTAAAGGCCTGCCGCTTGCTTACAACAAAGATATGCAGGAAGACAAAGAAGGTTTATTCGACTCCCTGGACACTTGGGGCGACTGTTTAGAAATGGCGGCAATGGCCTTAACAGATCTTAAAGTGAATGAAGAACGCACTAAAGAAGCGGCCCAGGGGGGCTATTCAAACGCCACAGAACTTGCTGATTACCTGGTTGCTAAAGGCATTCCATTCCGTGAAGCACACCATATTGTTGGTGTTGCCGTTGTTGTAGCTATTGAAAAAGGTCTGCCGCTTGAAGAGTTAACGGTAGCCCAATTTAAAGAGTTTTCTCCTGTGATAGAAGAGGATGTTTATCCTGTATTGACGCTCGAAGCAACACTTGCCGCGCGTAAAGCACTCGGTGGTGTTTCACCTGAACAGGTTGAATATGCACTAACGGAAGCAGAACAACGCTTAGCCGAGCGTGATACATCGGGCATTGTGATAAGAGCGGCTCGTTTAACAGACATTGATCGTATTGAAGCAATGGTTAACCACTTGGCTGATAAAGGCGAAAACCTTCCAAGAGATAAGACGGATTTAGCGGAGTCAGTGGCTGAATTTGCAGTAGCAGAAATAGATGGCAAAGTCACTGCTTGTGCTTCAGTGCATATCTATGATACCGGTTTAGCTGAAATTCGTTCATTAGGTGTAGAACCTGGTTTTGAACGCCGCGGTCAAGGTAGCGCACTAGTGGAGTTCTTAGTCAAACGTACAGAAAAACTAGCGATCAAGCGTCTATTCGTATTAACACGCATGCCAGACTTCTTTATGAAGCTTGGTTTTAGTCCCGAAAGTAAGACTACTATGCCGGAAAAAGTCTTAAAAGATTGTTCAATGTTTGTGAGTGAACATGCAAGTGACGAAAAGGCACTAGAGTTGAATTACAAAACAAGTATGCTGCTCCATAAAGGAATGAGCAAAATTTAAAATAACCAATCTTTTCGTTCCCACGTTTCTGCGTGGGAATGTATACCCAATCCACCTCAATATACTTGATCCAGAGTTCTCAGTTCAAGCCTGCATAAAGCTGAAATGAGAGTTCTGGATGACTCCCCAAGGGCGAGTTTTATTGATCTTCATACTGCGTTGCAGACTTTTGTCGTAGAATGACTAGTGACTATGCCTTCAAGTCTGCGCCTTGCCTGAAGACCAATTAATTCTCGCTGAACTAAGTATCCTGAGGTGGATTGGGTATATAAGTTACCCCTGAGCAATATACTCATCCTTGAGTTTTACATAATGTGCGGCAGAACGTGTCAGAAAGGCAAGTTCATCGTCGCTTAACTTGCGTGCCGCTTTGGCGGGAGAACCGATATACAGATAACCCGATTGAAGATGTTTGTTTGGCGGCACCAATGCGCCGGCGGCTAAAATAACATCATTATCAATTTGTGCATTATCTAATACTATTGCGCCCATACCAACTAAAACCCGATCACCAATCCTGCAGGCATGTAACATGGCTTTGTGACCTACGGTGACATCGTCCCCAATGATTAAAGGATATCCCTCAACGTTTGATTCACCTGCGCGGGCGACATGCAGTACCGAGCCATCCTGAATATTGCTGCGTTTACCAATCCTTATAGAATTAACATCCCCTCTAATAACGCACATTGGCCAAACGCTGACATCGTCAGCCAAAATCACATCACCAATAATAGAAGAAAAAGGGTCGATATAAACAGAACTGCCGATAACGGGAAAAGAATTTTTATAAGCGCGTAATACAGGAAGCATAAGAAACCTCAGTCAATAAATAAGAAAACAAACTATACGGCAAAATTGTGTGGATAATAAAGTAAAATTTGTGGATAAGTTGTTTGTAAATGGTGTATAAAAAATAATTGCAAAAATAGCCTATTTTTAGGTAAATAAAGCCTTGCCAACGTGATCAAAATCCCTATAATGCGCATCCACGGAAACGGGATATAACGCAAGTTAATCCTGTTACCCAGAACGAAAGAGGTTAAGTTTTTAATCAGGTTTAACCTTGATTAAAAACATTAGAATTTCTTATTTCAACAAGATTAATTATCTTGATGAAATATAAAATAATTAGCCTTGACATCGTTTGCAGGTGGCGTAATATACGCACC
>DATBNI010000066.1:0-9385 GCA_036554425.1 Psychromonas sp. | reverse complement strand
CACCATTATCGACTAATACTTGAGTGCCAATTTTCTGCGTGTCAATAGCAACGGCAGAACCGGTACCGGCAGCAACAGTATCACCCACCGAGTCTTGGGTAATAACCAAATCCAAGATCACCTTGTTATCCGGTGTGATTTGCGGTGTCACGGTAAGACTCAAGACTGCTTTTTTGAAAGCCACGGAAGTTGCGCCGGATGAAGCGGACTCGACATAAGGAATCTCTGTACCCTGCTCTATATAGGCGGTTTGCTGATTCGCCGTGGTGATCCTCGGACTGGCAATAATTTCCGCTTTATTTTCTTTCTCCAGCGCAGAAAGCTCCAAGTCTAAGATATCACCATTGGCAAGCTTCGCAATCTTAAAGGCAATACTGCCGGCAGCGCCGGCAACGGGCAGGTTAACATTCAAACGGTCATCAATACTCCCTCCGTCTGTACCAAAATTTTCAATACCTTCGATCGTACCAGACGTACTAACGTTATCCCTTGCTGCAGTCTGCCCCCATCTGATACCTAACTCTTCACCAACCGAGTCATCGACTGTGACCATACGCGCTTCTATCACCACCTGACGAACCGGTATATCCAATATTTCAACCATGTTTTTTACGGTATCAATGACGGCAGTAGTGTCTTTTATTAATAGGGTATTAGTACGGCTATCAACGCTAACCGCACCACGTGCAGACAAGAGGCTGGTATTGCCGCTCGATAACATAGCTGAGACATCAGCCGCTTTAGCATAATTGATCTGGATGAATTCAGAATAAAGAGGCGCTAAATTGACCACTTCATTTTCTGATTCTAATTGCGCCCGTTCTTTTGCCGCTAACTCAGCAGCAGGGGCAATCATTAATACGTTACCGTCCAAACGCTTGCCAAGACCTTTCACTTTTAAAATAATATCCAGGGCTTGTTCCCAGGGCACATCATCAAGTCGCAGGGTGATATTACCACTGACCGAATCCGTGATGACCAAATTAAAACCATTAAAATCGGCAATCAACTGCAAGACAGTGCGCACCGGGATATCCTGGAAGTTTAAAGAGATAGCTTTTCCCTGATAAGCACTGTCTTTTTGATCTTTCGGTTTTTCAGAGATCTCAATCATAAACAGGGTATCTAACTGATCATAACGATAGTTGTATTGATCTTTAATATCAAAAACAAGCCGCGTTTTACCGTCTTCTTTAAAACTTTCAACTTTTTCTACTGCGGTAGCGAAATCGACCACATCCATAATATACAATAGTTCATCGGGTATGTAGGTACTCTGAAATTCAGCGATCAACTGCTGATCACGACGGCGGATATCGACTGCCACACTGGAATTATCAAGGTACACTAATAATTTACCTTGCCCCTCTGGGCCGCGTTTAAAGTCTAGTGAATGAATACTGTTAACGTAACCATTAGGTGTTGCCATAGGGGAGGAAAGAGCAGATGCATTAGCCTTTGGCGTTGCCGCTTTTGCTGTTTGGCTGCCAGAATTTTGAGCAACTGCGACCGCCAGAGCAAGCTCCTGTTGATCGCTCTCAAGGATATCCTGCTCAGTATTGCCAAAACGCACAAAAAGAAGACTATTTTCCTGTACAATACGATAAGGCATCAAAGTGTCCAGGGCGATAGTTAAACGCAACCCCTCTGTTGTCCTCTCGGTTGCAACATTATTAACCCCCCCTTTATCAATTTTAATAGGGTTTAAGGCTAAAACGGAACTCGCATTTTCAATATCAATAACCAACTTGTTGGGGCGATAATATAATTTATCCTGATAGCCGCTAATAGATTCGTTGAATGCAAACCTTAATTCAAATTTCCCCTCCACGAGAGGATTAATATCGAGCTTACCGAGTTGTGATTCAGCAAATCCAATGGAGGTGTAAAACAATAATGCCAGCGGCAAAATATTCAATAATTTTTTTAAATGTGATATGTTCATGACGCTTATTCCATCCCTGTTTTAAGATCATTTAGACTAGCGTAAAGTAATTTGTGTTATCCGCTCTTGCCAACAGCCATCCCGGTCCAGGGCTAACTCTAATAAATCAATTTCATCGTCGCTTATTTTTACGACTTTACCGTGGTTCAGCCCCAAGTAATAGCCGGGTTTAACTTTGTATAACTCTCCTCCTGCGACCTGCACCAGCGCCCAGAGTGTCTGGTCGACCGATACCGTTCCGCGCATCGTCAAATTATCCAGTGAGACCATCTCCAGGGCTTGTTTTTTGCGATTAAAATTAGGCTGAGGACAGCTCTTAGGTGCATTAACGACAGGCGCCGCAACTTCAGCCTTGGGCTCGCTAAAAGGATTGCGGCTACCTTGTTGGGTAAAGGTTAAGGGATCAATTTGTTTAAAAGTCGGTACTTTATCATTAAGCGGATAAATTTTCGCTTTAGTTTCAACAACAAAGCGAGTTAAATCATCAATATCGGCATCCATGCATGAGAACAGGGGAAAGGTCATGAATAAAATGATAAAAAACCTCATTTTTGGATCTCCTTATAACGATATGTTTTAGCAATAACGTTTAAAGTCATTAAATCTTGCTGATCTTTCGCTAAGGTCAGATTGTCCAAAATGACAATGCGCGGCAGCGCAGCAATGTCTGCGGCAAAATTCCCCAGCTCTTGATAACGACCAACAACTTGAATACTAATAGGCACTTCAGTAGAAAGTTCCCCCTCTTTTGTCACTCCCCAGTTAATACTTTTAAACTGCAGACCACTATCGGCACCAATAAAACTAATATCATCGAGTAAACTCGCTACCTCTGCATTGCTCGGCAGCTTGTTAAGCAATCCCTCAAAAACAACCTTAATGTCGACCAGTTGCGCACGGTACTCTTCTAAATGCGAAGATAATGCGGCCTTTACCTTGAACTCGCTTTTTAAAGCCACTTCTTTTTCTTCAATACGTTCCAAATTATCCAGCTGCGGCAGGGTGATATAATAAAAAAAAGCACCGCTTAAAACTGCGCAAACACAAGCAATAAATATGACCCGGTATCGCGCCGGCCAACTGCCGACATTTTCAAAATCCATTTCACTTAAATCCATTACTCCTCCGCCTTTTTTTCAGGAACGACAACAAATTTCATGACGAACTGACTCAGTTTGATAGGTTTAGTCGGTCCGGAAACGATAGAGCTAATATAAGCCTCTTCCAACCAAGCCGAACTATCAATATTTCTGGTCATTTTAGTCAGGCGATTATTCGATTCACTCATTCCGTTAACATCAACTTGTCCGTTGGCAAATGTGATCCTATTTAAATAAATACCTGTTGGGACAACTTGCGGCAATATATTAAAAAGATGCGTTGCATAATTACGTTTTTCTTCTAATTTTTGAATAAGATTAATGCGCCGTTCAAGCTCCGCTTTCTCCTTTTGGATTTGACGCACAGCTGCAATGCGCTTGTCTAGGATAAGAGTTTGGACCTGTAAGTATTGATTGCGCTGGTTTTGTGCGTCAATTAACAGATCAACATATACCCGGCCTAAATAAGAAACGCCCAAGATTAAAACAGCACTTAAGCCTAAAAAAATTAAAAACATTTTTTTCTTTTTCTTTTTAAGCTCATCTCGCCATGGCAATAAGTTAATATTAGACATTTCCTCCTCCTCTCAATGCCAGCCCTAAGGCCATCATATATTTTGCAGAAAATTGATGAAGCAATGTTTTATCCGAAGGGTTTTTGTACTCAAAGCCCAAGAACGGGTTGGCAATTTCAGTCTCTAATTCGAGCTCCTCTTGTATTTGAGCCGCTAATCCGTGCAACAGTTGACAACCGCCGGTAAGAATAATTTTCGCAACGCCGATATTATTGGGTGCATTGGTAAACATGCGCAGATCAAAGCGTAAATGATTAACCGTCATCGTAATAAAGGGAGCAATGACATCAATATCACAATCGAGCGGCCATTCACCTTCAACTTTGACTTTCTCTGCTTCATCGAGTTTTAAACCATAACGATCAGCTATCATTTTTGTGCAGACAGCCCCACCATGATTTTTAGCCCGTGAGAATATAACTTTACCTTGATGTAAGATGTTTAAGGTCATTTGTGCTGCGCCAATATCAACAACCGCAATACCTTTGTCGAAATCTTCACTGGAAAATTGCAACTCAGAGGATCTCGCCAGTACGTGGCTTGCTATATCAACAATTTTCACCCGTAATCCTGCATCCTCGATACAATCTACCTGTGATAGTACGGTTTCTTTTCGTGCCGCACTCACTAAAACATCTTTTAAATCCGGGTTATTTGCATTAATGGTGATAACTTCAAAGTCCAAAAATATCTCATCTAAGGGGAAGGGAATACTATTTTCGGCTTCAATTTCAACCTGATTTTCCAACTCCAGATCATTTAAATTAGCCTTCATTGAGATGACTTTGGTAATAACATCTGCACCGCTGACAGCAACCGCAACATTTTTGTATGAAGGGGGGAAATTTTTGCGTAATTGTTTAATAACTTCCGTCAATTTAACCATATCTTCAAAGCGATGATCGACAATCAAACCTTTTTCGACAGCTATTTCAGCAACCGCATCTATTTGAAAGGTGCCCTTAGCCTCAGACAGTGCGATTGCTTTAATTGCACTTGAGCCAAAGTCAATTCCGATCAAAGCATTTGATTTTTTTAGACTTTTAAACATAACATCCCTGTTAAAATAAATGTAGTACATTGATACCCGGCTCTTGAAGATTGATGTTAATTCTTAAATCAATAAGTTCCAAGGTATGAGGTCACAATTCCCTCTTTAACTACACAAATATCACTATATACTGTTCTCTTATTGTGAACTAGTAACAACTTAAATCAATTAATAGCAAAAAATCTAAGGTACGTATAAATGATGAAATGGATTAAACGCTTGGCATTATTTTCAATTTTTATCGGCTTAGCGGGTATAGGCTCTATAGTCGCAATTTATTATCATGTGAAATCTGATTTACCCGATGTTGCCACTATTACCGATATTCAATTACAGGTGCCGATGAAAGTTTACAGCATTGATGGTGAACTGCTTTCTCAATTTGGAGAAAAACGCCGTATTCCTCTTACCAAAGAAGATATTCCGGAGATGCTGACTAATGCTTTTATCGCCACAGAAGACAGTCGATTTTACCAGCATTTCGGGATAGACCCAATTGGGATTATCCGTGCGGCAACCGTATGGGCTTCAAGTGGTTCAGCAACACAAGGTGCCAGCACTATTACCCAACAGGTCGCACGTAATTTCTTTTTAACCCGGGACAAAACATTCATCCGTAAAATCAAAGAGGTTTTTATTGCCGTTCAGCTCGAACAGATATTAACTAAAGATGAAATTATGATGCTCTATTTAAATAAAATTGCTTTGGGGCAACGCGCCTATGGCATTGGCGCAGCTGCTCAAGTTTATTATGGCAAAGATGTTTCCGAATTAACCTTAGCAGAAATGGCCCTCCTGGCAGGTTTGCCAAAAGCGCCCTCGAATTTAAATCCGATCTCTTCACCTAAAAATGCAGAGATGCGCCGTAATGTTGTTTTATTCCGTATGTTATCTGAAAACTACATCACTCAAGATCAATACGATACGGCAAAAGCAAGCCCCATTACCGCGACATACCATGGCGCGGAGATAACGCTGTCAGCCCATTACGTTGCAGAAATAGCGCGTAATAAATTACTTGAACTATATGGATCTGAACGTAGTTACAATGATGGTTTTAATGTTTATACCACGATCAATAAAATTGACCAGCAAGCCGCCAACAAAGCTGCGCTTAATAACTTGCATAATTATGATAAACGTCACGGTTACCGCGGTGCGAGCAAAGTGTTATGGCAAAAGCCGGCAGAAAGTTGGAGTACCGAGGCGATCATCTCAAGTTTAAGCCAAACGCCTGACTCTGCCGACCTCGTTCCCGCTGTGGTGATCGAGGTTGCGGCACAAGCAATTAAAGTGATCACTAAAAATAGCCAGGGCGAGTTACAACAAATCGATTGGAATGGTTTAAAATGGGCCAGACCCTTTATCAGCAATTCCAGACAAGGAAGAGCACCTAAAAAAGCATCTGACATTGTTGCCGTGGGTCAACAAATATGGGTGCGTGAAGTTGCAAAAAAATTAGAGTTATCTCAATATCCCGCGGTCAGTGCGGCATTTGTTTCTCTCAATCCACAGGATGGTGCCATTACTTCTATGGTCGGAGGTTTTAGTTTTGCGCAGAGTAAATTTAATCGCGCGACCCAAGCGCAGCGTCAGGTAGGCTCCAATATCAAGCCCTTTATTTACTCTGCGGCACTGGATAATGGTTATACCCTGGCCACCCTGGTGAATGATGCGCCCATTCATCAGTGGACGGGAAGTAGTGCCTGGAGACCAACAAATTCGCCAGAGGTGTATGCGGGCCCGATTCGCTTACGTCAAGCTCTCGGACAATCTAAAAACGTCGTCTCCGTTCGCCTGGTACAGGATCTCGGCTTAACTAAAATAACCAATCAGCTGGAAAAATATGGTTTTGATAAAGAAAGTCTTCCCCAAAATAATACCATAGCGTTAGGCTCAGCTTCTATTACGCCATTAAAGCTCGCTACAGGTTATGCCATTATCGCCAACGGCGGGTTTAAGATAGAGCCCTATCTGATCGAACGTATTGAAGATGCTTATGGCAGCGTCATTTATCAGGCGAATCCTAAAATTGTCTGCACTTCTTGCGCTGAACTTTATGCGCAGCAGAAAGATATTCAACAAGCTATCTCGCCACAAACAGAGTTGGATAAAGGGGCGAATATTTGTCCTATTGCACCGATCAGTGCAGAGCAAATCGCACCGGCGGCAATTAGCGCTGAAACCGCGTTTTTAACCCGCGAGCTATTAAGAACGGCGATCTGGGGAGGGGGCAGCTGGCAGCATAAAAGCGGTTGGAACGGCACGGGCTGGCGGGCAGGACGCGCTTTGAAACGCCAGGATATGGGTGGCAAGACAGGCACAACAAACGGTTCGAAAGATGCGTGGTTTTCCGGTTTTGTGGGTAATAAGGTGGCCACATCATGGGTTGGATTTGATGATTTCAATCTGGATTTAGGCAGAACCCGCTACAATAATAATCTTGATAAAGATCAAGATTATGGTGGTGAGTATGGGGCAACAACGGCTCAACCCGCCTGGATAGACTTTATGCAGGAAACGGCCTTATCGAATCCCGTGATAACAGTCGACATGCCCAGCAAGATTTCGACCGTGCGTATCGATCGAAAATCGGGGCTGCTAACTTACCAGACAGATCACAATACTTTGTTTGAATATTTCAGCGCAGATTCTGTTCCCAGCGAATATGTGGATCAAACGGCTATTTTCAACGAAAAAAGATTCACAGAGGGCAACCGGGAAATACCCGAAAACGCGCCGACTTCTGCCGATGAATTGTTCTAATACCAAATGCATTAAGGATGTGATCTTGCATTGCGTAGGAAAAATTAACACTAGCAAGGCATGAGTTGCAGGAAGTAGTTATTCTCCTTTCCAAACTCATCACGCAGATAGGGTTGATTTTAACCAGCAAGGCTGATCACTTATTTGATGCGCTTGGTATGATACAGCTTGAATATAGAAAATCCGGTACCCGCTGTGCCGGATTTTCTCTCTGAAAGAGCATTATATTATCTGTACCTTTAACTCTATAACACTAAATTATTCCTGTATTAATAACTCAGAAAATAGTTTAATGCCCTGAAAATATTGCATTTCCTGTGCGTTTTTTTTGCTATCCGGCGTTTTGATACCGCGTAAATAAGCAACCCCAACTTGCTCGGCAACCTGCAGTATTTTTTCACTGTCATCAATGAATAAAGATTGTTTAAAATCAATGCAATGCTGCTCTGCAGCCATTTGCCAAAAAATCCGGTTTTCCTTGGCGACCTGATAATCATGGCTGGAAACAATTGCTTCGAAGTAATGTCTGATTTTACACTGCTCCATCTTTAATGCTATGCCGCTGCGATTGGCATTGGTTAACATAATCACCCGTTTATTTAAGCTTTTCAGGTATTCCAAAAACCACAGAGTATCACTGCGTAATTGGATTTTATGCTTTGTTTGGTGCTGTAATTGATGGATATCTAAGCCTAAGGTCGCACTCCAATAATCATAACAGTACCAGTCTAAACTCCCTGCTACCTTGGCATATTGGGCGGACAAATGATGTTGGGCTTGTGCTAATGAAATATGCGCTTTATGCGCATATTGACTGGGTACATACTCCAGCCAAAAATGGTTGTCATAATGCAAATCAAGCAATGTGCCATCCATGTCCAGTAAGACGGTATCGACCTCTAGTGCCAGATGCATAAAATACCTCAATAAGTTGTAATTAATTAGCGGTTACTTGTAAGATAACATCTTATTCGCGGGCTAAAGAGAGTTTATATGAGTCAATCATCACCGACATTACCGCAAATCCTCAGGCGCAGTCTAGTGGCGAGTAGTCGATTTTTTAAAATTGAAGCGCTGCAGCTAAAGTTTAGTAATGGCCAGCAGCGAGAATTTGAACGTATGCAGGGTTACCATAAAGGCGCAGTACTGATTGTGCCCTTTTACGATCCACAGACGCTTTTACTGATAAGAGAATATGCTGCAGGCACACATTCCTATGAACTGGGTTTTCCAAAAGGGCTGATCGATGCCGGCGAAACACCTGAATACGCAGCAAACAGAGAATTAAAGGAAGAAATAGGTTTTGGGGCCAGGAGATTACAAAAACTTAAAAAAGTCACCATGGCGCCCAGTTATTTCAGTAGTGAGATGACCCTGTTCATGGCATTTGATCTTTACCCCGAAAAACTCGAGGGTGATGAACCTGAGCCATTAGAGGTGATAAAGTGGCCATTAAATAAAGTAGATGAATTATTAGCCAGGGATGATTTTCAGGAGGCACGAGGCATATCTGCGTTATTGTTAACCTTAAAAGCGCTGAACGAGGCTTGAACAAGGCCATAATTGACAAAAAACCCATAAATAATGCCTCTTTATGGGTCGAAAATAATTTATAAGTGATTTATAAAAAGAAGCACTAAAATAACCTGTTTAGACCATTCAAAGCCGCCACACGATAAGCTTCTGCCATGGTCGGATAGTTAAAGGTAGTCTTAACAAAATACTCAATGGTATTAGCTTCCCCTGTTTGCTCCATGATAGCTTGTCCGATATGGATAATTTCAGCTGCCCGCTCGCCGAAACAATGAATCCCCAATATCTCCTTGGTTTCCCGGTGAAAGAGTATCTTTAAACTGCCCACCTCTGAGCCTAAAATTTGTGAACGAGCTAAATCTTTAAAGCGTGCGCGGCCCACCTCATAGGGGATTTTTTGCTGGGTTAACATCTG
>DATBNI010000056.1:0-6897 GCA_036554425.1 Psychromonas sp. | reverse complement strand
GCATGAGATTTAAAAAACCTTGTCAAATCAATCTTGACTGGGGTTTTATTCTTCTTATACTAAAAGATCAAAAGCAGCGTGAGTTTAAAACCACATTATACTTTTTTAACAAGGCTGTATTGAAAGTTGTAGCAGAATGTTTATCAAAATAGGGTACTGGCACCTGATTAGACAACTGATTGAATCAAAAAGCCTTACTTTGTTAAGCCCTAACAGTACACCCTTAACCAAAATGGTGGTGATATGGATAATGATAAAATGTCCATTACAGTATTTTACGATGGTGCTTGCCCTAACTGTATAAAAGACCGGAGATTTTATGAGCGTCTTGCCGGTCAAGGAGGCCAGCAAGTAAAATGGTTGGATATTACCGGTCAGGATGAGTATTTAAAAGGTTTAGGAATAGATCCGCTAAAGGCACTTTCTGAACTTCACATTCAACTTGAAAACGGCATGATTTTATTCGAACTCGATGCCTATATTGTCTTAATGAAGCGGATTTGGCTGCTTAAACCCTTAGCTTACTTAATCTCCCTGCCCGTTATCCGTCCCTATTTAGCCAAACTTTATCACCAGAGTGTCCTAAAACGTTTAAAAGGGGCAGGGCGGATTTGATTGCTATCAATGAAAGTCTGCTAATACCGGTCACTCATTTAACCTTTCTAACCCGGAATGGGCGCAAATCGCCTGAGTTTATTCTTCTCTTTTATTAACTTTAACAGCCTATACAGATTTATAATCCTGGCTTTTTTGTCATGTTCAATATTAATTTTTAGCTGTTCGAGTTATTATATTTCCTTTTATTTAATGATTAAAAGGTATGGATGCCCAGCCTTTTCTTTGTCAGGGAACATAATGACAGCTGATTTTATTGGTATTGATTTTGGCACAAGTAATTGTGCCGTAGCAGCTTGGCTTAATAACAAACCAACACTGATTGTTGTAGATCAAAATAGTGAGAACCCGTTTAAAATTCGCTCCGCAATCTATTTGACCCATAATGAATCGGGCACAGTCAGTAATAATGCAAAAACCAATGAACAAACCTTAAATGAGATGTTAAATTCAGGTGAGATCTTGTTTGGTGAACAAGGCTTTAACGCCTTTTTATTAACCCCGGATGAAGGGAGATATGTTAATAGCCCGAAGAATTTTCTGGGGGCTAAAATTCCGAAAATTTTATTAGATAACTTTGAAATATTGGTCATTCGCTTTCTGTCTTATCTTAAGCTGTGTGCCGAAAAACAGTTAAATACTGTTATTAATAAAGCGGTTATTGCGCGGCCGGTCAACTACCACTCCACCATGGGGGAGTTAGGAAACCAACAAGCTGAAGCGCTGATGTTACGCGCAGCAACCAAAGCGGGTTTTGCACAGGTTGACTTTATTCATGAGCCCCTTGCTGCCGCCTATCACTTTGAACAACAAATTAAAAAACCAACTAAAGCCATGATAGTCGATTTAGGAGGGGGGACCTCAGATGTTACTTTTTGTTTATTAAGTGAAGAGAAAGCCAATAAACTCGACCGGGATGCTGATATTTATGCCACCAATGGGATCCGCCAAGGGGGCATTGTCAGTGACAAATATTTAGCAAGTGGCATAGTTTCACCTCTGTTTGGTCGGGGAAGCCGCACAGCAGGTGGCCGTTCCATTCCAAATATGTTGTATTTTGGCGTTTATGCCATAGACAATATGCCAGAGATGAGTGATTTTTATTCCTCTGCTCGTGCTAAATCGATCACTGAATATATTTTTGAAAGTGAAGATCCCGTGCCACTTATGCGTTTACAGCATGTGCAAAAGCACAGGCTTACTCATCAATTGATGCATGCCATTGAGCTGGCAAAGATCAATTTAAGTGACCTGCAACAAACAGACTTGCCGTTAACTTTTATAGAAAAATCATTAGCTGTGGCAATCAAACGTGATCAGGTTGCGCAGACCATGACAAACTGGTTAGACAAGATGTTTGTTATGATTGACGGGGCAGTTGATGAGGCCAAGCAGCAACCGGAAATTATCTATTTAACCGGCGGCATGGGATTATCACCACTGGTGCAGGAAGCGATTAAAGCGCGTTATCCGGCGGTAAAGATCACTGTTGCCGATGCCTTTAGTTCAGTTGTTTTAGGCGCGCTATTAAAAGCTAAACGTCTGTTTTCTTAGGCTAGGTTTTTCATTTTTGTGCAATAATTGCTGTTGTTTGTAGTGAGAAAGTTACTAGCTATAAACGGACGAAGTTTGAAAAGGGTTAATTAATTATTAAATTATACCAATTCCGCTAATTAGCGGGTATTCATTATTGGGGTTTTGAATACATTATCCAGCTCGTTATGGGCTTGGGTAATTTGTGATTTTTGTGGGGATCCTCAGAATGAAAAGAGAATGTTTTTTGAGAGTGGCTGTAACAATAATGAAAATCATGACAGGAAGGTGGCGCTGTATTTAATGACTTAAATCCAGCACTTTAGTGACCTAAATCCAGCTATTGAATAGTTGATGAAATACCAAAAAATTCCGGATAAATAGCGAGCAGACCTAATACAACAATCTGTATCAGTATAAAGGGTATTACACCTCTATAAATTTGCATGGTACTTACCGATGGCGGGGCGACACCTTTTAAATAAAACAGTGAAAATCCAAAGGGCGGTGTCAAAAATGAGGTTTGTAAATTCATGGCTATCAATATTGCAAACCAGACAGGGTTTATGCCTAAAGCTACCGCTATTGGCACTATAATCGGTACTATAATATAGGATATCTCAACAAAATCGATAAAGAACCCTAACACCAGAATGGCAAGCATGGTAAAAACAATGAATGAGGTTTTATTATCACCAGGCAGATTATTCATAAACTCTGTGACTATTTCTTCTCCGCCGGTATAAGAAAATACCATTGAAAATGCAGTCGCCCCGATTAAAATAGCAAAAACCATTGATGTTATCTTGACAGATTCCTGTGCTGCTGTTTTTATCATTTCTATTGAAAAAGTTTTATACATCAGGGCTAAAGCGACGGCTCCGATTGACCCGACAGCTGAGGATTCTGTTGGCGTTGCAACGCCTCCAAAAATTGAACCAAGCACTAAAATTATCAGTGTGAGTGACGGGATGATATCGATAAGCGCTTTGAATACTTGTTTCTTCTTTGATCCGCGTGCAGGATCAGCAGGAATTGCAGGTGCGACATCTTTTTTAATATATGAAACAATCAATATATAGACAATATAAGATACGACCAGCGTTAGCCCCGGCCATACAGCCGCTTTAAAAAGATCGCCGACCGGAACTTGAAAAACATCCCCCAGAATAATCAGTACTATTGAAGGCGGAATTATTTGTCCAAGCGTCCCCGACGCACAGATAGTACCTGTGGCCAATTCTGTACTGTATTTATATTTCATCATAACAGGCAGTGAGATAACGCCCATCGCGACGACGGATGCGCCAACGACACCGGTGGATGCCGCTAATAAAGAGCCAACCAACACAGTTGAAATGGCTATTCCGCCTCTAATTTCACCAAATAAGAACCCCATGGACTCTAACAATTTTTCAGCCAGTCCGGTTTTTTGTAACACTATCCCCATAAAGATGAACATAGGAATAGCCATTAAAATGGTATTTTGCTGTATTGCAAAAATGCGAAAGGGCATATAGCCAAACATGGCTACGCCTTCATTGAATCCTTCAATGAGACCCGATAGCAGCCCTGCATCAAATCCGCCGTAAGAATAAATTTCTATGATACCCGCGATCATGCCAAAAAAAACAGCAACAGCCGCAAAGGTGAAAGCAACAGGAAATCCGATCAGTAACAGCACCAGCGCTGTAAAAAACATTGAAATACCAATCATTTAGACTCTCCTTGATCATCAATATCTACAATATGGTGCTTATGTTCATCCAGATCATGCTTAATGTCTTCAATTTCATGTTTAAGTGCATCAATTTCCAAGGGGTGCAGTCCATTGTACACATTTAAATTTTTGATGAAAAAACCTATGGTTGTAATGATTAACAGGAAAAATGAAAGTGGAATCAATGCTTTGACAATCCATCTGTACTGCAAACCACCGGGGTTACCGCTCTGCTCCATGGATAAAAAAGCCTGCATCGCATTCTCAATCGAACCGATGCCAACGAGCAGCGAGATAGGTAAAATAAAGAAAACAGCGCCGAGCATATTTATCATGGACTTCTTTCTATTTGAAAGTCGGTCATAAATTATATCAACTCTGACGTGTCCATCGCCTTTGAGGGTATAAGCCATGCCCAGCAGGATAATGACCGAAAAGAGATGCCACTCCATCTCCTGCATGCCAATACTGCTGACGTTAAAAACGTACCTTGTAATAACATCATAAAATACATTTAGAATCATTAAAACCATGGCAATAGAGGTAATAGTTCCAATAATATCTGCAAATTTATCAAATAATTTTTCAAGTTTTAACAAAATAAAACTCCTTTAAAATGCTGAAAACCCCTTTTTGCAAAGGGGCTTATTTGTATTATTGCAAATTATCTTTTAAATAATTGTAGTCAGTCATAATAGTATAGGCTCTCGCTTTTTTCTGGAAAGCAGTTTGTGAATCTATAACCTCTTTTAATAATGGGTTTTCTTTCGTCATTTCAACTATTAACTCACTATTAGCTTTTTTCATGGCATCCATAACCGGTTTTGGGAAAGTCTTTATTTTAATATTCGGATACTTAGTTGCTATCTCAGACCATGCCTCAGCACTCATTGCATAATTCTGGATGTACATGTCGTAAGCGCTCAGTTTCATCGCCGTTTTCAAGATTGCCTGTAAATCTTTTGGCAATTTATCGAACTTTCTCTCATTGACTAAAAACTGTAACTCTGTCGCTGGCTCATGCCAACCTGTGTAATAAAAGGGTGCTATTTTATGAAACCCCATATTGACATCCATTCCAGGTCCAACCCATTCGAGTGCATCAAGAACACCTCGTTCTAATGAAGTATACAATTCACCTGGCGCAATGTTTGTCACGGCAACACCCAGTTTAGCCATGATCTCACCAGCGAATCCGGGGATTCTCATTTTGAGACCTTTTAAATCTTCAAGCGTATTGATTTCTTTTCTAAACCATCCACCCATCTGATTTCCCGTGTTTCCACCAGGAAATGATAGTATATGATGAGGAGCATAGGCTTTTTGCATAAGTTCCATTCCGCCACCTTCGTAGAACCAGGCGTATTGTTCAGGTGTTGTCATACCAAAAGGCATTGTCGAAAAGGGTAAAAGGTTAATATCTTTACCTTTCCAGTAATATGATGCGCTGTGTGCCATATCATATTGGCCACCTTTAACCATGTCAAAAACACCAAATGCTGATTTATGCTTATTTGATGCATCTATTCTAATGATTAATCTGCCATTAGACATCTCTTCAACCATCTTAGCCATATTGTGCGGAGCATCTATAAAGGGTGAGAGTGTCGGTCCCCAAGTTGTTGCCAACTTCCAAGTGTAGACTCTCTCCTTGGCATAAGAGGCGGTAGTTAGTCCGGCTAACAATACAGACGCGACCAATAGCTTTGTCGATTTAGATTTTAATATATTCATCTTTCATCCTTAATATAATGATAGAAAATTATGTGTGCCGTATACCCCCTACACGCATTTTCTAAAAAGTTACATACACCCAACCGAAGCACAAAGTAGCACGATAGGGCGAAATCATGAACGCTCAGGTTCACAAAACGGATTGAATTAATTGATATACATTCTCATTTAAGTGAGCGAAAGCTCTTAAAAAATATTTTTGTGATACCCATCACTTCGATGTCCTGCTTGTGCTTTCTCTTTATAGCGCCTGCAAATTATTTATCCGTTTTCAACAAGATAGGTCGGCTCTAGCTAACCGCAGTGGTCATCTTTCATAAAAAGCCGGATGATTTTTTTGGGGGGATCTAAGCCCCGGAGAATATGCCGAGTTTGCCAATCTTGAGTATTATCCTGGAAGAGTTCCGTTAGCCAGCTCAGTCGCGTGCTAATAAAAGAGGCGGGTGGTGAGATCAACATTTTTGGGTAAAAGGCTTTTATTTTACCTATACTTTATTCAGAGCATTCTGAATAGAATGCCTGTATCTTATTAGTAAGCGAGGGCGCTCAGTGTCATCGCTGGGGAAGTGGAAACACTGCGCAATCGAATTGATTTATTGGAGGGATGAAACGATCCCAATAAGTACGCTACTCAATAGAAAGGAAGTGATTATGCTGGTAACTTTTTCCTGTCCTGCCTACGCAGACATAACTATGTTCGGTGACGTGGCGGTCCGGCTGCTTAAAATGATGGGACACAGCGGAACGGTTCCCAGTGCTCTTAATGCTGAAGATGTTCAGTCAGCTCTGGAGCGTCTTGAAACTGCAGTCGTGCAGTCACCGGAGCCGGAAGCTCCGATGAAAGATGAAGAAGACGAGAACGACGAACCGGACGTCAGTATGTCGCATCGGGCTTTGCCTTTGATCGAATTACTCAGGGCTGCGGCCAAGGAAAAATGCAATGTGATGTGGGACAGCAATAAATAATCCAAGCCATCGTTAGTTGAATTCCTGTCTCTGCTGACAAGGTGTAGAAGATGTCACGCGGCTTTTGGCTAAGCGGAATGCCATCCGCAGTGTAATAATGATTGTTTCCGCGTTGCATCTCCTGATTTCCTGATGAAACCTTGACGACAAGTTCCGCCAAGGATGCCTTTTGTTCTTTTAACCCATTAATTTAAAAAGAAAATTAATATTCAGGAGTAAAAAAATAGGTGCTTAGTCCCAAAGCGTTAGCTGGTAAAAATCCCCACGCACGCTTTTCCCAAGCGCGGAAAAATCAAAGTACCTTACCAGCAATGTAGATTTGAATGGTT
>DATBNI010000041.1:0-3899 GCA_036554425.1 Psychromonas sp. | reverse complement strand
GATTGTAATAATCTAAACCCGCATCGGAAAGTTGTTCCGCCTGATTGTTATCTAACATCCCGAGCGTCATGCATGACTCAAGGCCTAAAGACTTAACCTCTTTGATCATTTCCAGCAAATACGGCATATCCCTTTGTTTAGGATTTTTCCATGCAGCGCCCATACAAAAACGGGTTGAGCCCGTCGCTTTTGCCTCTTTAGCAGCTTTTACCACCTTAGCAACTTCGATCAACTGCTCTTTTGCAAGCCCGGTATTATAACGTGCACTTTGCGGGCAATATTTACAGTCTTCGGGACAAGCGCCGGTTTTAATAGATAATAAGGTACTGACCTGCACTTCGTTTAAAGGGAAATTTGCCCGGTGAGTCGTTTGAGCTTGAAAAATCAGATCCATAAAGGGCAATGCAAAGAGTTGATCAACTTCTGAAACAGTCCAGTTTTGGCGAATTGTTGTTGTATTTTTCATTTAGTTCCCTTTAATTACCGTTAAGTTAGTTTAACTCTGTGAGTCATTTGAGCTTGAAGAAGCAGATCTATAAAAGGTAATGCAGCGAGTTGATAAAATTCTGAAACAGTCAGGTTTTGATGAATTGTTGTCGAATTTATCATTTACTTCCCTCTTTACCTTCAATGACAGTTAAATTAGTTGGTTAGTTTAATCTGGAAAGATACACTGTCAACTTTTACACGCCTATATCTTTACATCTGATTAAAAAGTGACCGTTATGAGCCTAGACCTGCAATATGATAGTGAACATTTATGGCATCCCTATACTTCAATGATAAATCCTCTGCCCTGTTACGCTGTTGTGTCGGCAGATAAATGCTTATTGACCCTGGATAACGGCAAACAATTGATAGATGGCATGTCATCCTGGTGGGCATGTTTATTTGGTTATAATGTGCCGGAACTGAACACGGCAGCCAAGCAGCAAATTGATAAAATGTCCCATGTGATGTTTGGCGGCTTAACCCATCAACCCGCGATAGATCTGGCTAAAAAGTTAGTTGAAATAACCCCCACCGGATTGAACAAAGTTTTTTTATCGGATTCCGGCAGCGTCAGTGTCGAAGTGGCGTTGAAAATGGCATTGCAGTATTGGCACGCATTAGAAAAACCTAAAAGCCAATTTTTAACCGTACGCAATGGTTATCATGGCGATACCTTCGGAGCAATGAGTGTCACCGATCCGGAAGGCTCGATGCATGAGTTATATCATGACTTTTTAGCCAAACAGATATTTGCCCCTCAACCCGGGATTGCCTTTGACCAGCCCTGGGATGCAGCTGCACTTGATGACATTACCCACTTGGTTGAAAACAATCATGCCAATATCGCGGCCATTATTCTCGAGCCCATAGTGCAGGGCGCCGGCGGGATGTATTTTTACCACAGTAACTACCTTAAAGGCATTCGTGCCCTTTGCGATCAATATGACCTGTTACTGATTGCCGATGAAATTGCGACGGGTTTTGGTCGTACCGGTAAGCTCTTTGCCTGTGAACATGCCAATATCAGCCCAGATATCATTTGTGTCGGTAAAGCCATTACCGGCGGTTACATGAGTTTAGCGGCGACCTTAACCACTTCCAGGGTAGCCGAGACTATCAGCCGCGGTAAAGCGGGTGTCTTTATGCACGGGCCGACTTTTATGGGCAATCCGCTGGCCTGCGCCGTCGCCAATGCAAATATTGATAAACTCTTAGCCTTTGACTGGCAAAGCACAGTATTAAACATTGAAAAAAACTTAAAGCATTATCTCGCTCCCTGCGCCGACCTTAAGCAGGTGAAGTCTGTTCGTGTGCTTGGCGCAATAGGGGTTGTAGAGCTTAAAAAAGCAGTCGATGTCGCGATTGTACAGAAAAAATTTGTCGAACTCGGTGTGTGGATCCGCCCCTTTGGTAAACTTATATATATTATGCCGCCTTATATTATTACCCCAGAGCAGTTACAACTATTGTGCCGCGCTATTTTCAGCATAGTTAATGAAGAAAATGATGAGTGATTAACTCATTATGATTAAATATGCCTCTGCAATCCATTAAGCCTTGTATCATAAAAACTGCTGCATTATTGCATGATAGGCTTGTATATAAGCCTATCCTAGGTAATATATGCCTCTATTATTTTTAAAGTTAAATCACTGCCAATGGTGATTACGGAGCACTAATTCTAATGTCAAAAACAGCGATTGTTGAAATATTCAACAGTAAATTCCCGATCGGTACAGAAGTTACGGTTCAAGGATGGATTCGTACTCGTCGCGATTCAAAAGCCGGTATCTCTTTTTTAGCTATTTATGATGGTTCATGTTTTGACCCTATCCAGGCTGTTGTTCCTGCCGCATTAGAAAATTACAGTTCTGAAGTGCTCAATTTGACAGCCGGTTGTTCTGTGCAGGTAACAGGCGAGTTAGTTGAAAGCCCGGGGAAAGGTCAGCAATTTGAAATTCAGGCAACCCGGGTGACTGTCTTAGGTTTTGTTCAGGATCCTGATACTTACCCTATGTCTGCAAAACGCCACAGCATTGAATATATGCGTGAGCATGCGCATCTGCGCGCACGTACCAATATGTTCGGTGCGGTAACAAGGGTGCGTAACTGCCTGTCACATGCAATTCATAACTTCTTTTATGACAAAGGTTTTAACTGGATCAGTACCCCGATTATTACCGGCAGTGATGCAGAAGGCGCCGGCGAAATGTTCCGCGTCAGCACCCTGGATTTAGAAAACTTACCAAAAAACGATACAGGTGCGATTGATTACAAAAAAGACTTTTTTGGTAAAGAGACCTTCTTAACTGTATCGGGTCAGCTAAATGCAGAAACTTATGCCTGCGCGTTAAGCAATGTATACACTTTCGGTCCTACTTTCCGGGCAGAAAACTCCCATACAACACGTCATCTTGCAGAGTTTTGGATGGTTGAGCCTGAAATCGCCTTTGCAGATTTAGCCGATGCGGCGCAGCTTGCTGAAGATATGCTCAAATATGTCTTTAATGCCGTATTAACTGAACGTGCCGATGACATGGCTTTCTTTGCGCAACGTGTCGATAAACAAGCCATTACCCGTTTAGAGAACATCGTCAGTTCAGAATTCGTGCGCATGGATTACACCGACGCGATTGAAATACTGCAAAACTGCGGTAAAGAATTTGAATTCCCTGTAGCCTGGGGCGTCGATTTACAATCTGAGCATGAACGTTACCTGGCTGAAGTGCATATAGGTGCGCCAATCATTTTACAAAACTACCCGAAAGATATTAAAGCCTTCTACATGAAATTAAATGCAGATGGTAAAACTGTTGCCGCTATGGATGTCTTAGCACCGGGCATTGGTGAAATCATTGGCGGCAGTCAGCGTGAAGAAGACTTAGTCGCGCTGGATAAACGTTTCGATGAAATGGGCATCAACAAAGAAGATTACAGCTGGTACCGTGATCTGCGTAAATACGGCACAGTGCCGCATGCAGGTTTTGGTCTGGGTTTTGAACGCTTGGTTTCCTATGTGACCGGTGTGCAAAATATTCGTGATGTAATAGCCTTCCCGCGTGCACCGGGCAGTGCAGATTTCTAAGCTTAGTATTTCTTGGCATAAAAACCGGCGTTAATCGCTGGTTTTTTTTGCTTAATTTATTGCTGCACCTTCCTTTGCATAAAATCCAGCGGCAATAAATCCGTGGATGAAATGAAATTACGCAACACAGAACCGCCCTCTTTTATGATTAATAGGACCTCTGTCATTGGCAAAGCATTATTTGTTATTGATTTCGCATTTTTACAGTTAATTATTCTTTTCCTGCTCGACAAAATGTCTTTCTAAAAAACGATTGCACAATCCAGCAACATTTTCTTCCGGTGATAAAGCAAAACTGATAAATGCCTGCGCAATAGGCGAC
>DATBNI010000021.1:0-3122 GCA_036554425.1 Psychromonas sp. | reverse complement strand
TACTCTTGCTGATGCTGTTTAGCCACTCTTTATATAAAGCTAAGCGTGTATAAACGCCCGGATAACCGGGTGCTGCACAACCAACTCCCCAGCTGACAATGCCAATCTGTTTCCAGCCATTTTCCTGAATAATTAACGGACCACCACTATCACCCTGGCAGCTGTCTTTTCCACCCTCCGGCAAACCGGCACAAATCATCTCTGCGGTATAATTGCTGCCCAATGCGGCGATGCACATTGTATCTGTCATTAGCGGCATTTCAACATCATGCAAAATATCAGGATAATCAGGGGGAGGCTGTTCATCAGGGTTTAAGGGGACCGGAACCAGGACTGTTGAACCCCAACCCAGTGCCGTTACATTTTCCGTTGCTGCAATAGCTGTTTCTGTCACTGCAATATCTACGGGAGAAATTAAGCTTGGATTATTAACGCTTGAGTCCAGCTTTAACAGCGCAATATCATTAACGCTGGTTGAGCTGTTGTAGTCCGGGTGGACGTAGATCTGCTGAATGCCGATGGCAGGCGTAACCTGAGTTGAGTTTAAGTCATATTCACCAGGGGTCGCAATGAGCTGCGATGCCAATTTCAGCTTGCCATTATTAAATAAACAGTGAGCCGCGGTTAATACCCAGCGCTCTCCAATTAATGAGGCACCGCAAAAATGAGTTTGGGTAGCACTATCTTTTAGACTGACAGCCCACGGCCAATCTCCAGGATCACTTTCATCCCCTCCCACAATGCGAGTTGAAATTTCACTGGCGGATGCTAAATAAGGAACGCATATAGCCAGTAAGGATACTTTCAATAAATTTATTAATAAGCACTTCATAAATAAACCTTAATCAATACATGAAAAATCTGTTTTAGTTGTTCCAACTAAATGTGAATAAAGAGAGGCTTTCTCAGAATGAATCCAAAGGGCGAGGCTATTTCCCCCTCCAATTCGGTTATCACTCACTCATATAAAATAATGCCAAGTTGATTAGATATGATTATAGTAAATTTCATTAAATACAGCAGGACTTTTAGCCACTCGCAGCAGCACTTGCCATAATCAATACCGGCAGAGTAAATCTAGCCCGTCAAAAAGTTGGACTTTTAAAATAGCTTTATCAGGTAGCGGCTTAACAACATTATTTGTCTTTACACATAAAGCAATACAGTGTGTTTGATCCGGATAGAGCAAGCAGCTGTGCCAACGCTGATTATCTTGCTCAGTGCAGGATGGCGAGAAATTGAGCTGGATATTATGATTAAATTGACCGGCTTTAGCCTTACCTATTGTAAAGTTAAATGATTCTAAACCTTGACTGATGCCCATTCCTGTTGCTTTTACAAATGCTTCTTTCAGTGTCCAATATTCAAAAAAACGGCGCCTTTGCAGTGGCGGGGGAAGTGCCATTAATGCGTCAAATTCTGTTGTCGAAAAGTAACGTTGTGCAATGGCTTTGATACTGATCTTTCTGGATAAATTTTCGATATCGCAGCCGATTTTTTTATCCATTGAGACCGCACAAATGATCAAATCATCATTGTGGCTAAGATTAAAAGAGAGCGGAATAGGGGGGCGGTTTATCTCGGGTTTACCATGGGCACCAATATTAAATGACCATTTTTGAGCGGGGACGTTTGTATATTGCGATAAAACAAGGCGCACAAAGGCCCTTGTAATAAGTGCAGTGTGTTTGGCCTTTGCCAGACGGTAACGTTGTACTTTTTCAATTTCAGTATTACTGAGTAAGCCTTTCAAGGTATCAAGAAGTTTGCTATCCCTTACTTTGGCGGGCTCAATTACCCATACATGGAGAGCATTATTATTGAGTGTTAATCTTGAAACAGTATGATCGACAAACACAACTCACCCGATAATCCAGAAAAGAGATAATAAAAAGGGATAGCCCGGCCATCCCTTCCTTATCCATTCAACTTAGCTATTTATTTAGCTATTTCTTTAAGTTTAAATGAATTGATTTTTTGACTGATCTCACGACGTTCTTTTGAAAGCTCCGCACCTTTAATAATGTGGTCATCAACACGATCTTCATAGTCAGCCTGCATCTGTTCAATAATCTTTACTATATCGTCATGTGACATATTCGGCTTGATGTATTCCAATAAATTAGCGAGCAGATCAACACGTTTAGTGTTATCGCGAACTTTTTTCTCGTTATCAATAATTTCACGTTTTAGTTTGTTCTTACGTCGCGTATGTTTTACCAATTCAAGCAAATTATCCATTATTTTACCTTTTCTTTAAATATTAAAAAAATTAAAATTGTTAAGCGAGTTCAAGTCATTATACCGATTGTGATTAAAAACGGGATAGTTATTTTTAATATAATACCGCAAGGTATTAAAAATAACCTGTTTTTAATAGGGATAATTGACTGGGGTTATCATTGAGTCTGTTCTTTAATAATGGTTTCAATGACATCCTGTAAGGTTTGTGGTTCTTGCGCACCAGAAAGCAAATACTGTTTATTAAAAATAAACGCAGGTACCGCCTGCACATCGTTTTTAGCCCAAAAAGACTGATCCTCTCTGACCGCTTGTGCGTAAAGCTGAGTCTCTAATATATCTTTGGCTGCGTTACGATCCAGGCCCACTTTTTCTACCACATCAAGCAGTAACAATAACTCACTTGGATTTTTCTGCTGCGTGAAATAAAGATCGAATAATGCCAACTTTAAAACAGTCTGTTTATTATAGGATTTAGCCCAATGTAATAATTGATGCGCAAGGAAGGAATTAAAAATACGTGAATTTTCGTTAAAACGAAATTCAAAACCTAACGCTTTGCCTATTTCAATAATCTGCTGGCGACTTTTAATACTCTGCTCTTTCGTTGAGCCATATTTGTCCCGTAAATGCGTTCCTAAGTGTTCTCCTTCAATCGGCATGTCTGGATTTAATTCAAAGGGTTGCCATACTATTTTAAATTCAGCCGCATCTTTCATTTTGAGCATGGCTTGCTCAAGTCTTTTATAACCGATAATACACCAGGGACACATTATATCCGAGACTATGTCAATGCGGACAGTTGGAAGTTTAGGCATATGACTCTCTTGATCCTAATAAGTTGATGGTGCATGATGACTACATTTTAGCACCAATTAGAA
>DATBNI010000020.1:0-8515 GCA_036554425.1 Psychromonas sp. | reverse complement strand
ACGGTAAAGGCAAAAGCATATTTAAGGGTAATTGAACTGCCTGCAATAGGGGTCAAAGCAAATCGTCCACCCTGGGCATTTTCGTCTGTTGTCCTTCGTGGGCTGCCGATTAAGTAAGGATCCTGCCAGGTCTCATTGAAAAAAGACAGTTGCGGAAAATAAGCGACCGTCAGTTTGCTGCGGTTATTAAATAAATGGGTGATCCCCAGTTCGTATTGAAACTCGGCTAGAGAAATGTGTTCGCGGCTGTCAGTGACAAATATCTGCGTTTTTAATTCCGAAAATGTGTAGCGTGTAGTGGCTAAGGGAAAGACCAGAGTATTGCTGATGGCTTTGCCGTTATTGTTTAGATCGTTATTGAGCGCATTATCATCATCTGTATTTAATTGTGAGCGGCTGGCGCTGTAACCCAGGTTGAGTCCTAAAGCGAACGCCCAGCCCGCTTCCTCAGCAAGAGTTCGCGCCACTGGTGCTGAATTTGCCGCGGCCTTCATGACTAATAAATTGGTTAACAGAATAGTTAATATGACAGCCGGGAACAGTTTGCGCATTATTTTTCTTCCTTGAATGAGATAACCTTAAGACGGACAACCGCCAATATTAACAGCGTGATACGAAGGCCGGTGTGGTTGAGATCATCTCATTGCAGATTCTGCAGCTGGAATTAATCTTTTTCACGGACAGTATAGGATAGTCTAGTGCAACAAATTGAACTTAGCGGTGATCGCATTTTTTGGTTGCAACGTATTATGCTGAACTAAGTTAAAAATTCACTATTAGGGAAAATAAGAATGCGTATAATTTTGATCACTTTTTTTGCTTTTTTACAGTTTGGCTGTACGGGAATAGCAAAAGATATCAGACCCGTCGAAGGGTTACAGAGCGATAAATATTTAGGTCTGTGGTATGAGATTGCCCGATTGGACCACTCATTTGAAAGAGGGATGTCCAATGTCAGCGCCGAATACTCACTGCGTGAAGATGGCGGGATAAAAGTTATAAATCGTGGTTACTCAAGTGAAAATAAAGAATGGAAAAGCGCTGAAGGGAAAGCCTATTTTGTCGATAAGAAAACAACTGGGCACTTAAAAGTGTCATTTTTTGGTCCCTTTTACGGCTCATATGTGATTTTTAAACTGGATAAGATAAATTACCAGTATGCCTATGTGACAAGCTACAGCAAAGATTATCTGTGGTTATTAGCAAGAACAGCGACGGTAAGTGAAGCTGTTAAACAGGATTTTATAAATACTGCCAAAATCAAGGGTTTTGCAACCGAGCAGCTGATTTTTATTGATCAACAAAGCAGATAAATTTGCAATTAATGGGGAACAACTAAAAAAACCGCTCAATGAGCGGTTTTTGAGGTTTCAGCAGGAAAAACCCTGTTTATTTATCTTCTTGGGAATATTCTTCCATCATTGCTTCTGCTTTGTCCATCAACTTAGGACTGCCACAGAAAAATGGAACACGCTGGTGTAACTCGGTTGGTACTATTTCCATAATGCGGCGGTTAAAACCATCGCTTGCTCTGCCGCCAGACTGCTCAATCAGAAATGCCATCGGGTTACATTCATATAATAATCTGAGTTTACCTTTTGGCGCAGAAGCCGTAGACGGGTAGATGTAAATACCGCCCTTAAGCAAATTTCTATGGAAATCAGAAACTAAAGAGCCAATATAACGTGAGGTATAAGGGCGATTTGTCGGGGGATCAATTTCCTGGCAGTATTTTAAATATTTTTTTACACCCTGTGGAAACTTCAGATAGTTACCCTCATTGATCGAATACATGGCACCGTCATTTGGAATTTGCATGTTTTCATGTGAGAGATAAAAAACACCCAGTGAAGGGTCGCAGGTAAAACCGTGCGTGCCATGTCCGGTTGTATAAACTAACATGGTCGACGAACCGTATATGACATATCCGGCGGCAACCTGCTCCGTTCCCGGTTGTAGGAAGTCTTCCAGGGTTGCTGGCTGACCCGGCTCGCTAATACGGCGATAAATGGAGAAAATGGTACCCACCGATACATTAACATCAATATTTGAAGAGCCGTCCAGCGGATCCATCAATACTATATATTTACTGTTTATGCAGCGTTTATTATCAAAGGAAATGAACTCATCTTCTTCCTCTGATGCGACACCACAAACTTCGCCACGGGCTTCCAACGCCGCTTTAAAGACGTCATTAGCATATAGATCCATTTTTTGCTGGACTTCACCCTGTATGTTTTCCAGACCAGTTACGCCAATAATATCAACTAATCCGGCTTTATTTATTTCTCTGTTAACAACCTTAGTCGCTAAACGAATTGCGCCGAGTAGAGATGACAATTCTCCTGTCGCCTCTGGAAATTCATGCTGCTTATCAATAATGTATTCACCGAGCGTAATCATTCTATATCCCTTTATCCATATCTGCAAAACGTTACCGTGGGCGCAAAAATAACATTATTTAATGTTGATTAATGTTAACTAACATCAATATTCGATCGTCAGCTGTCTTTATAAGGCTTTTAAGTGTTTATTCGCTATTTCAACAACTTTATCAACACGCCTCTTATATTTTACCTCACCGCTAAGAAATTCCGTGCTCATCCAGGTTTTGACAATCTCTGCAGCTATGCCAGAGCCGATTATTTTGGCGCCAATGCAAAGTACATTGGTATTTGAATGAGAGCGGGCTAATTGCGCGCAAAAGGGGTCTTGGCAGACTGCCGCATACAATCCTGAAATTTTATTGGCGATTAATGCACTGCCATAACCGACGCCATCAATAAAAATGCCTCGTTCAGCTTCGCCCGACGCAACGGCTAATGCTGCCGGATAAATATGATCGGATAAATCACAAGCTTGTTCATTATTTGCGCCAAAATCTATAATGCTGTGTCCGGCATTTTCTAATAATATTTTGACCTCTTCTTTTAAACTAAAACCAGAGTGGTCACAGGCCATTGCTATTTTCATATTATTTACCTTATTAATGTGTGAGTGGCTTAAAAAATGTTCTATTTTCTTGAAAGCAGCGATATTTTTCGTTAAAAAAACCCAGCAAGGTGCTGGGTTTTTTGGTCTAACTAGTCGCTATTTAAAGCGTCCGATTAAGCAGCAACTGCTACTTTACGGTCGCTTTTCTTAAGGAAGGCGTAACTGATACCTGTTACTGCTGTTCCTGCTGCAATCGCTACTAAGTAAAGTAGTACTGGGCTAATCGCACCCGGGATAAGCAGTACGAATAAACCACCGTGTGGTGCTAGTAGTTGCGCACCAAATAACATAGACAGTGCACCTGTTAACGCGCCGCCAGCCATACAACAAGGGATTACGCGTAATGGATCATGTGCGGCAAATGGGATTGCACCTTCAGAGATAAAACAAAGGCCTAATACGAATGATGCTTTACCGGCTTCTGCTTCACTGGGGATAAATTTAGATTTTGCTAAGAATGTCGCAAGACCCATACCTAACGCAGGTACCATACCCGCAGCCATAATTGCAGCCATAGGCGCATAAGTTTGTGATGCTAATAGGCCGACACCAAAGGTATAGGCTGTTTTGTTTACTGGACCACCAAGGTCGAAACACATCATTGCGCCAAGTAGAATACCTAACAGTATTGCATTTGCTGAGCCCATGCTTTGTAGGAAGTCTGTTAGTCCGGACATGATTGCCGCCACCGGCGTACCGACTACGTAGATCATCACTAAACCTGTTACTAAGCTGGCAATTAAAGGAATGATTAAGATAGGTTTTAGCGCCGCCATGGAATCTGGAAGCGGGAAGTTATCAGCAACCCATTTTGCGGTGTAACCTGCTAGGAAACCTGCAATGATACCACCAAGGAAACCTGCTCCCGTTGAACTTGCTAACATACCGCCAATTAAACCGGGTGCAAGACCGGGTCTGTCGGCAATCGAAAAGGCGATAAAACCAGATAATACCGGAATCATAAGCGCAAAGGCGGAAGCACCACCGATAGTCATTAATGCCGCGGCAAGTGTACCTTCCTCTTTAAAGGCTTCGATACCAAATACAAAAGACAATGCTATTAATAAACCGCCCGCAACAACCACAGGTAACATATGTGAAACACCGGACATAAGGTGTTTATAGACAGCAGACGATGCTTTCATTTGCTCACCTTCACTGCTGCTTGCCGCTGCACCTGTACTGCGATAAACAGTTGCATCAGTAAATGCTTTGTTGATCTCTTGTTCGGTTTTTTTAAGGGCTAAACCGGTACTGGTTTTATATAATTTTTTGCCATCGAAGCGGGCTAAATCAACGCTAATATCTGCGGCAATAATAACCAGATCAGCCGCGCTGATATCTTCTGCTGTTAATTGGTTTTTTGCGCCTACTGAGCCGCGTGTTTCAACCTTAATTTCATAACCAAGCTCTTTAGCTTTGTCTTCTAAGGCCGTTGCCGCCATAAAGGTGTGTGCAACACCCGTTGGGCAGGCTGTAATAGCAACAATTTTTTTACTTGATTGCATAGTGGTCTTCCTCGTTGTGGTTTGGGTAAGCAGTTGTCCGTTATTAACTGCATTTTCTAGATAGGTTTTGGTATCTTCGAGGCACTCGGTAATATCAGATTGATATACTTTTTTACCCTGAAAGCGGCTAAGATCGACAGTTGTATTTGCAGCAATAACAATACAGTCGGCTTGATCAATTTGTTGTTGAGTTAAAGGCTGTGCAGGCTTGACGCTGGATTGGCATTCGATTGCTGCTTCCCAGTTTAATGCTGAGACCGCTTTTTCAATTAATCCAGCAGCAATAATGCTGTTGGCAATGCCGCTGGGGCATGCAGTGACTATGGCTAATTTCATGTTCTTGTCCTCTGAACCATTTATTTATAAAGTTAATAGTGACGTGATTAAATGCGTTAATTAATCAAGTTCTGATATTTTTATTTTTTTCTGTAAGGTTTCAACCTGTTCGAGGTCTTCAACACCCACGCCCACCTGACTAACAGCAAGCGCCGCCAATGCGGTAGCAAAACTTAAACTCTGTGCTTTATCCCATTGATTTAGCTCACCCCAACAAAGACCGGCTACTAAGGTATCACCCGCGCCGACCGTGCTCACCACCTTCATTTTCGGTGGCGTTGATTTGAGCCAGCCATCTGGGTTTAGCCAAAGCACACCATCTTCACCCATGGAGATGACAACATTTTCGCAACCCTGTTGCTGTAATTGTTGCGCTGCACCTTTAATCTCATTTGTATTGGTTAATGACAGGTTAAGTAAAGCGCTCAGTTCCTCATCATTTGGTTTGACCAGGTAAGGATGTGCCTTAACGCCTGCTGCTAATGCTTTATTGCTGCTGTCAAAAAATACTTTTTTACCTGCTGTGTGCAGTGCATCAATCCAGCTCGCACAATGTTCCGCTGTGACGCCCTGCGGGAGGCTTCCGGCAATAACAAAGACATCATGGCTTTTTGAAAGCTTAAATAAAGTTTGCTCAAATTCGGCTAATTCCAGCTCCCCGACGCTCACGCCCGGGAAGTTGATATCGCTCACCTGACCGGATTTTTCAACGATTTTGACATTGATGCGCGTATCACCCTGAACACGGACAAATTGGTCAGTGATCTCTAAAGATTCAAATAACTCTACAAATGAGGCTTGATTATTTGCCCCTAGAAAACCGGTGACAGTGACCTCTGCGCCAAGTTCAGCAAGTACCTTGGCAACATTGATGCCTTTGCCCGCTGGGTGCAGACTGCCGGTTTCAATTAAATTCACAGTACCTGTCTGTAATGCCTCAAGTGAGCCGGTAAGATCCAAGGCCGGGTTTAAGGTGACGGTAACAACTTTTAGATTTTCATTCATTGGATTGTTTCTCCCAGGCCGTCCTCAATCGCTTGACCAATGGCAAGCAGTGCTTGATCGGCATCTTCACCCTGCGCGGTAACCTGCAACTGGTCTTTAAACTTGACCCCTAAAGTCATCACTTTCATCAAACTTTTTGCATTGACTGTCTTGTCCGGCGTATCAACTTTCGCCAGTTGAATGGTCGCTGCAAATTTTTTCGCAGTATTCACCAGCATCGCACCCGGGCGGGCGTGTAAACCATGGGGATTACGAATAGTGAATATTTTTTGAGTACCTTCGAGTGTTTCTTTAGTCAGCAAGTTGATAACTTGCTCTTGATTCGCACTGAACAACTTCTCTACTTTTTGTTTGGCAATCAGGTCAATCAAAAGATCCAGGGTTTTTAAATGCAGTTCACTGTTACTGGCGATACAGAGCAGGCCTTTGGCCGGTTTCTCTGAATGCTGCAATGCTTGAGAAGTTGTTACAAAAGAGAGGGCTGTTTTATTAACGCCCTGGTTGCTTGCACTTAACCACAGACCCTGGCCTAAATGCGTTGGATTGTTAGCTGTTATAGCATCAACAAAGGTGTCACTTGCCGCACCCTGATTTTTGATTAAATCTGCTGCAACCGCGGCCAATTGTGATAGATCCTGCGCTGCGACATCAAGTTGAATTAATTCAGCCGTCAACAGCATTTCGGTTTGCACTTTGCCGGTTAATAAATCAACTATAGTTTGTGCATCGGTTGCATTCTGTAACTGTTGCTCAACACCATCCGCAGAAAGCACTTTAGTAAGCATTTTTAAAATTTCTAAATGCTGATCTGATTTTGCTGCTATACCGATCGCTAAATAAACCTTATTGTCATCACCCCAATTTACGCCTTGGGGGAAGTGGTGCAAAATGACACCGGTTTGTTTTATCTGATCACGGGTATCCGTTGTACCGTGCGGGATGGCGATACCATTACCTAAAAAAGTGGTATTTTGTTCTTCACGAGCGAGCATGCCGTTAACATAACCGCTTTCTACATAACCCTTGCTAAGCAGTCCGTTAGCGATAGATTTAATTGCATCTTGTTTATTCTCTGCGGCTTGCGAGAGAATAATATCGTTGGTATTAATTGATAACATGCAGGGCACCTTACTAATGTTAGTGATTGTCGCGTTTATTAACGCCGACATTAATATTTAAAAATGTTCACAAATGAAGCTTAGTCTTCAGTACAATTGTGTGCAAATCAACAAGTTAAGAAATGTGAGCTTCAGTCTTATCTTCACTGTCGAGATGTGAATAGCTGTGTAATATTTAGTGTTTTTTCTTATCCGTATCGATGCTGAAACGATTCAGTTGCCATGCTGAACCGTTTCAGCTAGAATTGCAACTGCTTTTTGATGGTTATTGGTTTGGCGATTTTCTATACTGTGATAGAGATCTCGATAATGGTTTTTTTAGATAGGATTTTTGATGAAATTAGAAGAAATAGCGCGCTTAGCTGGCGTCTCTCGTACCACTGCCAGTTACGTAATTAATGGCAAAGCAGAACAATATCGCATTAGTGAAAAAACACGTTTGAAAGTGATGGCCGTTGTGGATAAATATAACTATCAACCTAACTATGCGGCGAGTTCTTTGCGGGCGGGTAATAGCCGTACTTTTGGCTTAATTATCCCTGATCTTGAAAATACCAGTTATGCTAAAATCGCTAAACTGTTAGAACGCGATGCCAGAAAATCGGGTTTTCAATTAATCATCTGTTGCTCGGGTGATGAAATAAAAACCGAAATGAAGGTTGCTGAAAATCTTATCCGGCGTGGCATTGACGTGTTAATTGTCGCCACTGCATTACCCGGTGATGATCCCTTTTATCGTAAAATACAGGCTAAAGGCGTGCCGGTGGTGGCAATAGACAGGTGTTTAGATGATGAATTTTTCAGCAGCGTTATCAGTGAAGATCTGGAAGGCGCTTATCAGTTATGTGAAGCCTTGTTAGAAAAAAATATTAACAGTATCGGTTTAATTGGGGCTGCGCCGTTGCTGGGCGTCTCCAGAGAGCGGGAGTTAGGTTTTAAAGCGGCACTGGCACAATATAGTGGCTCGCTTAAGGTTCAATACACTTATGGTGAAAATTTCAGTATTGAACAAGGACAATGTTTAGCGCAGCAATGGATAGATCAGGGTTGTTTTCCGGATGCCATTTTAATTACCTCTTATACCTTATTTGTTGGGGTATTGGATTGTTTATTGGCACATCCCGAATTACACAAAAAAACCGAACTGGCGACTTTTGGTGATAACCGCCTGTTAGATTTTTTACCTATCAAAGTACAGTCTTTACCGCAGCAATTAGAAGTCATTGCAGAAAAAACACTGCAACTGGCCTTACTCGCGGCACAGGGAACTTATAACCCCAGTGTGGACGTTGTTTCACGCCTATTGGTTAAACGATAGTGGTGCAGCGAAAATAAGGGGTTTATAGAAGCTGTTCCAGCTAAGTCTGCTTAACTACAAATTGAAAAAATGTGAAAATTCACACCATTGTGCAGTTTTTTCTTCAATCTCTGCAGCGTAAAAGTGAATTGTTGAACCCGCTCGAGCTTGTGCTATTTTGGGCAGATCAAGGCGAGATACGCAGCCGATTTTTGGATAACCTCCCAGGGTTTGCCTGTCATTGAGCAGTATAATAG
>DATBNI010000009.1:0-4272 GCA_036554425.1 Psychromonas sp. | reverse complement strand
CCGTTTTTATCAATACCGGCACCCACGTCAATACCCTCGACATCGCGTAAGGCATCAGCGAGGCTGGTATAGGGCTTGGACTCCAGCTCTTCGCGGCTGACCACGGTGACGCTGGCAGGAGCATCCACCAGTTTTTGCTCGAAACCTGCGGCCGATACCACCATACGCGGCAACACACGGGATTCGTCGGCAACTTGTGGTTCGGCAGCTAATGCCGGTAGATGCACTATGGCTACGCCCAGGGCCAGGGCCAACGGTTTAAAAGCAAAATGAGTCTGTAACAGTGGTTTGAACACATTACCCCCCAAGGGTTATTGATGACTATGAAAACGATGGGTGATAATAGTTATCATTTAGATTAAAAGCAATAGATGATAATGATTATTGTTTATTTTTTGCAGGATTTATCGCTCTAATGGCCCAATTGCCTGCAGAGCGACGACTTATCATTGGGGGATGGGCCAAAAAAAACGCGCCCGGTGGGCGCGTTAAGGCAGGAACATCAATTCGGGAGAGAACTACTCGAGGGTCACCAATCGGTAATCATAATTACAGCGGAAAGTATCGCAAACTTCAGCAAACAGGTATAAACGCTCGGGGACTTCGACGAATAGCTCGCTGATGTCTTCAAACCCCTGGCCATCACAGCTAAGATAAAAATCGCTGGTGTAGGTACAGATACTGTAGCCGTCACGGCCACAGAATTTACCGGGACCACAATCTTCACTGTATACCTCGATACTGTCTTCAATCTCGCGAGTAGATCCTAGGCTGAGATAAAAAGTGTAGTATCTGCCCGCTGTAGCACTCCAGTAAACCTCAAACAAGCCATCGTCAATATAAGGGTCTAAAATCAGCTCTTCACTAGGGTAGATCTCGCTATCTACCCCGAAACTATCAATAACCCCAAATTCATACATCGCCAGCTGCCCCGGCGGTGGCGGGGTATCGCTAACGGCTGTCCTGTCGCGGCAGCCAGTTGTCACCAGCAGTACCAGTAACGCTACTAATAATAGTCGCAGATATGTCATAACAACCTCGATTTCGATTCAGAGCCACTATGCACAGGTTAGCAAATAAACCTGAATCACGCCTGAACTACCAACAAAGTAAAAAATGTTATGCCAGACCAAGATTCTCTGTATTTATACAGCTCATATTTAGAGCCCTCATTCACTCAACGAGAAACAGTGACTATTGTAGACAACCACAACAGCATTGTTTTATGTACTCAGCAGCTACCGGTTTAACTATCGTGCTCTGTTCATACACTCAACATTACTGTATGGATCTCTATAGTCATTGACTCTATTGAGCTTGTTGGTCCCTGTTCCAAGTTCTAAACTCGTCGTCGCTGCGCCTTTCCGCGTCCTCCTGCAGTTTGTCATAAGCATCCATCGAGAGTTCATACTCTACCTGCCCAGACTCATATCCTCTCACATAGTTTTCCTGGATTTCGTGCGGGCAAATATTGTTTATGACCAAATTGTTCTCGCCCCGTTTAAACCCATTCTCATAAGTGCAGTACGAAATCAACCCAAGAGAATATCCATCTAAATAGGCATTCAGATCATCGTCTCCAAAACCTGAGCAGTTAGCTTTATATCCATCTATTGTCCTGACTTGGCGGCCTGTCTCAGCCATTTCCTTACCAAAGTCTTTCCAGTCTCTATCGGTACAGCTCAACGTACTATCAGTTGTATTAGCACAACCAGCTAAAATGCAAACACTCGTCAAAATGCCCCATAGATACTTCATAGTAAAACCCTTATTCATTGAAAAATTAACTAACTTTTATCTTTCGCCCGTATAATATTTTCTATTACTTCAATATTATCTTTAAGCCCTATCAGTTCCGGATAACGAGCGTACGCTTGACGAAGAGCTTCAAGCGCTGCCCGATAATCCAACATATCAATGTACAACTGTGCTTTTCCTAACAATGCATTTTTGGTAAAGGCATCCATAGCTTCAGCACGCATGTATAACAACTCAGACTTGGCAAAGTTTTCTCGCTTGTGCAAAAAAGCAGCATACATTAAAAGAACGCGCCCATTTGCAGGGTCTAACTGTAGAGCTTGTTGATACGCTCTATCAGCCTGCTGGACTTGGTCACTTGCTGATAATGCCTGAGCCTGATGGAAATAAAACAGACTTTTATCTTCAGAACCCAGCTCACTGACCCTCGGCTCCAGAGATTTCAAAACCGCACTAATATCATTGTGCATATCAACCTGATGCAGCCAGGACAAATATTCATTTAGTACCTTCATGTTGATTTCATGCAAGGCAATATCCTGCCTGATCAATTCAACGGCTCGATTATAACTTCCCGCTTGCAAGTGTAATTGCACTGTAGATTTAAGATTTTCACGATCCTTATCGCCCAGTAACAGTGCCATTTCCATGCTAGCTAAAGCTTCGCCAATATCATCTTGTTGCATGGCAATGGCGGCCCTATTCAGCCATAAATCAATATTTTCGGGATTGACCGCTAAAAGATCAGTAATAAGGGCTTGGGCACTTTCAAACATACTTGCCTGAGAAAGGGCGGCTAACAGGCCCTGTTGCCACTGATAATTTTCCGGCTCCAATGCCATCGCTTGCTGATAGGCACTAATTGCCGTATATGGACCGAAATGGGTCAGATTTAAATAGGCTAACTGGCCATGAATATGTGCTTCATTTGCGCCAAAAGAAACAGCATTGGCGAAATATTCACGCGCCTGTAAAGGCTTGTCGGTCAACATATATAACTGCGCCAAATCCGCATGAGCCCGAACCAAATGAGGCTGCCTTGCTAACGCAGCCTTGTAGGATTTTTCGGCTTCGCTATATTTTTCCAGAGAAAAATAGATTTGCGCCTTAAGCACAAGCATAGCCACACTAAGCTCAATATCATAAAATTGCGCCAGCTCGTCAAGAACCGCCTGAATATTACCCTCATCCAACATTGTGCGCAGGCGATCGGCCATCTCATACTCGTCGGGAGCCACGGATACTTCGCGTTGGCGAAATTTACCAGTAAAGCGAGGAATAACATATACAGGCTTTTCAACTTTGATAATTATCGGACTATCACTATTTTTTGCCCCAACACTTACACTGAGCAGCAGGCCTGCCACTAAAGTCGCCAAAACTGACAGCGTAGTTATAGTTCTTTCCATTGACATAGCACTCAAGTCCTGTAATTGAAGTTCAAATGAAAAAAATATTCCGCCTGCACGGGATGGCCATTTTGAGTGGGGGGTGTAAAGACTAAATTTTCTATATACTCACGAATAACTTCGATCATTTCTGGATAAGCCGGATTGACGATTTTCTTAATATATGTTCTACCGGTTTCAACAATAATAATATGCACCTCAGTTTCTACGCGGGTTATACCACGGCGACGCAACTCTGCTGGTATCGATAATTGTTTACTGGATACTATCTGCGGCATGCGATCAAGGCTTTTTACCCCCACGACTGGAAACTGCACGGACAAAGTTTTGCGCATATCCATAACACCCATATCAAACTCAGGCTGCTCAACCTTATCCAGAGGTACGGCATTAATTTTTGGCTTGCTGTCGTAACTGAGCTCTACACTACTGGCAAACCCTGACAGATCAATACTGGCTGAATCCGACTGCGAAGTATCTGCCTTTTTTTGCACTGGTGGTGGCGGCTCGGGTGGAGGCGGCAACTGTAAATCTATTCTTCGCACCATCACTTCATCTTCGGGTGGAGAAATACGTTCGGGGAACAACAATACCAGTAAAGTAAATGCCACAATTACAGTTATCGCCAACAATATCGAAAATAGCCGGATAACCAGTGCATTCGAACGCCAGGGACGAGAAAGCCATTGCGTTAACATACTATTCGTTGACCGTTGCCAGGCTGACGCTTTTCACGCCTGCCAACTTTGCTTGATCTATCACCTTTACCAGCAACTCGGTAGAGACGGATTTATCGGCCTGTATCACCAGCGGCTGATTATTAGTACGTATTAACTGGGTTACTGTTGCCCGGACGCCGCTCACGCCAATGTTAGTACCGTCATAAACCACCTCACCGGTTGCTGTAATAGCAATCAAGATAACGGATTTTTGTAATGTTTCTGTAGATACGGCAGAAGGCTTATCCACTTCCACACCAGTTTCACGAACAAATACCGTGGTGACAATAAAAAATATCAGCAAAATAAACACCACGTCCAGCAACGGCGCCAAGTCAATGTCCTGCTTGTGGGTTTGTTCAATTTTACTTTCAATGCTCGATTTC
>DATBNI010000628.1:0-4856 GCA_036554425.1 Psychromonas sp. | reverse complement strand
TCGTTTTTTGGTTTTATCCTGACCAGACATATTTTGAAACATGCCTTGTAATTGATTGGTCATCTCTTCCATGCCCGGAGGTGCCATTATTTCGACCCCTATTTGCGGCGCAGGAAGATCTATCTCAACCTCTTTATCATCTAATTTACCTTCACGCAGTTTTTTACGGAAAGACTGCCTTGCCGCGCCATCTTCTGTTGTTGCATTTTCCCAATCATTGCCTGTTTTAGCCGGTGGAATCAGTATATCTAAGATACGATCTTCAGCTAAATCTTCTGCCCTATGGGTCACCTTGGCCATTTCTTCTTCTCGTGTCAGTTTAATGGCGACATCAACGAGATCACGAACGATAGATTCGACCTCTTTACCCACATAACCCACTTCTGTAAATTTGGTTGCTTCAACTTTGATAAAAGGAGCATTGGCTAATTTTGCTAAACGTCGGGCTATTTCTGTTTTACCTACGCCCGTAGGACCGATCATCAAAATATTCTTTGGGGTGACCTCCTGACGCATTTCTTCATCAAGCTGCATACGGCGCCAGCGATTACGCAGGGCAATAGCAACAGCGCGCTTGGCATTGTCCTGGCCAATGATATGGCGATCTAACTCATGTTTAATTTCTTTTGGTGTCATGTTTGACATAGTTATATACCCTATTTTTCACTTTCAGTAGTGATTTTGTCAGAGAAATCAATGCATTCAATTGTTTGAGTTGCATTAGTAAAAACACAAATATTGCCTGCTATAGTCAATGCTTTTTGGACAATTGTTTTCGCATCTAAATCGGTATTTTCTAACAATGCTATTGCTGCCGATTGTGCAAAATTACCACCCGAGCCGATCGCTATTAAATCATTTTCCGGTCTAATCACATCACCATTACCCGTAATAATGTAGGATGAGTTTTTATCCGCCACTGCTAATAGCGCTTCAAGTTTGCGTAATGCGCGATCGCTACGCCAGTCTTTGGCCAATTCTACTGCTGCTCGTTCAAGATTACCCTGGTGTGCCTGCAGTTTGGCCTCAAAACGCTCTAACAGGGTGAAAGCATCTGCTGTACCGCCTGCAAAACCCGCTATTACCTGATTGTTATAGAGTCTGTGTACTTTACGCGCGTTACTTTTCATAACCGTATTGCCAAGAGAAACTTGACCATCACCACCGACAACAACTTGGTTGCCACGACGTACTGAAACAATGGTAGTCATATTTTTACCTTAAAAGTGATAAAGAAAGTGGGCCGTAATAAACAGGCACTTAATAGTACTTAATATATGTGGGGGATAATTTATTTTTCAAGGGAGTAATGACAATTCCAATAAATAGATACTTAATGAAATTGCCATAAATTAGATTTAGGTGACAAAATGAATGATTTTTTAAAACGGTTTTATGTTTAACGCCAGTACCAAATTTGGCAGCCATTAATTTTAGCGCGTTGCAGTTTATGACGGTGTTTCTCTGCGAGTCTTTTACGTTCATAGGGCCCTAAAATAACCCGATACCAATCACCTGTTCTTATTACTTTACTGGTTAAACCCTGAAAGGCAATTTTAGCTTTGAGTGATTCTGCATCACCTTGAGCGCGGAATGAAGCACACTGCATTTGATAAGGTCTGCTTTCTGTTTTATCTTCGGGTATATCAACGGTTATTTTCTTTGTCTTAAGTATATTTTCATATTCCCAGATAGGTTGAGGTTTTTCAGGTAAAACATCCTCTTTTTTATGTACTGGTTTATTAACGATTTGCACTGCAGGCGGTTTTTCAACCCCAAACATAAAAAAACCAATAAATCCCATGATCAGTAAAACCGCTACAACAGCTAAGTAGGGGATCCCTTTATTAGCTGCTGTTTGTTTTACCGCCGTGCGCTTACGTGTAACGCCTTTTTTGGGCGCCCTTGTTTTAGCCGGTTTTCGTTTGTTGTCGACTGCCATAGATTACATGCGCTCCAGGGTATTAATTCCTAATAATGACAAACCTTGCTTGATGGTTTTAGCGGTTAATGCAGCCAATTTCAGCCGGCTCTGCTTTTGTGCTTGTGTTTCCGCAACTAAAATTGGGCAAGCCTCGTAAAAGCTTGAAAAGAGTCCGGCGAGTTCAAACAAGTATGAACATAAAAAGTGCGGCATCCCCTGTTTAGCAACTTGATTAATAATATCATTAAATTGGATCAGCTTATTGGCCAAGTCTCTCTCTTTTTCTTGCGTTAAAGAAACCGCTGCAGTGATACTGTCCATTTTAATACCGGCTTTATTAAAGATACTCACCACTCGGGTGTAAGCATAAAGAAGATACGGCGCGGTATTGCCTTCAAAACTTAACATGCTGTCAAAACTGAAGGTGTAATCACTGGTGCGATTTTTAGAAAGATCGGCATATTTAACCGAAGAAATACCCACCACAGAAGCGATATGGCGAAGCTCCTGTTCCGGCATCTCTTTATTTTTTTCTTTGACTAACTCATAAGCACGCACTTCAGCTTCTGTGAGTAAATCCGCTAATTTGGCAACCGACCCTGAACGGGTTTTAAAGGGGCGGCCATCTTCACCCATTACTGTTCCGAAGGGCATATGCTCAAGGGATGTTTTTTCATTAACAAAACCCGCTGAACGGGCAACCTCAAAGACCTGTTGGAAGTGTAAGCCCTGGCGGGCATCTACAAAATAAAGAATGCGATCGGCATTGAGTTCATTTTGGCGATAACGCATCGCGGCGAGATCCGATGTCGCGTAGAGGAAACCACCATCTTTTTTCTGAATAATAACAGGTAGCGGGTCGCCTTCTTTATTTTTAAAATTATTCAAAAAGACACATTTAGCCCCTTGGCTTTCCTGTAATAAACCTTGTTTATCAAGTTCAGCAACAATCACAGCTAACTGATCGTTATAAGTACTTTCTCCCCGGACGTCTGCCCGCGTCAGGCTGACACCTAAACGATCGTAAGTTTCCTGGCAGTGTGAAAGGCTAATTTCATTAAATTGTGCCCACAGTTTTAAACACTCTTGATTACCACCCTGGAGTTCAACCACTAAATGTCGTGCGCGGGTTGCAAAATCTTCTGATTCATCAAAACGCTCTTTTGCGGCGCGATAAAAGAGCTCTAAATTAGCCAGGTTATTTTCAATTGGCTGACCTTTAGCGCGTAACTCTTCCATGTAAGCGAGCAGCATACCGAACTGTGTGCCCCAATCGCCGACGTGGTTCTGACGGATAACCTTATTGCCCTGAAATTCCAGGGTGCGCGCCACTGCATCACCAATAATAGACGAGCGCAGGTGACCGACATGCATTTCTTTGGCCAGATTTGGCGAAGAATAATCTACTACTATGGTTTGCGGATTCGCTTCTGCCTGTACATTTAATTTTTCATCTGAATAGGCGCTATCAATCTGTTTTTCCAGGAAGTTAGGATTAATAAAAAAGTTAATAAATCCAGGTCCCGCTATTTCCATTTTTGCGACCAGATCTGATTCAGGTATGTTGGCAAGGATCAGTTCAGCAAGACGTCGCGGGTTTTGTTTGGCAGGTTTTGCTAACATTAACGCTAAATTATTTGCGTAGTCTCCGTGGGATTTATCTTTGGTGCGATCAATATTGATGCGAGGCTGGATATCCGCAGGAATAATTTGTTGTTTTATGAGGCAAACAATAGCTTGCTCGAGTAGTTGCTGGATATGCGCTTTCATAGATAAATCACCAATAGAGACGGGCCAATAATAAGCGCAGATTCTACCGTTTATAAGCGATGAAGACTAGGGAAAGGGAATACTTCAGGGAAATTAGGTTATTGACGGTAAGAGAATAGTTGTTAAATTACATATATTCAAATTCATGGCTGGCCATCACCACATGGTGTAAGGTTTCCTCTTCCTGATTGGTTAGCTTCTCAAGCGCTATTTCGGCTTCTATGGTGGGTGCATTATAGGCTGCGGTCTGTATTAACTCTATCAGTTGTATATCAAAGTTCATTGCCAAAGCGACAACCTCATCAATTGATAATTCTGCTTTTAATGTCATCTGCTGACATTTTGTCGGAAAATTGTGTTCAAACCCGTTGTCTAACCCGGTTTCTAATAAACTGGGTGGGGCCTGCTGCTTATATTGATGCAGCTGCAGGTAAGATAGTTGCTCTTTATTTATCATAAAATCGAGTAACAATTTTACCTTGTCATTATTTACCTCAATGCTGAGTCGGCGATAAAAATCAGCTAGCGCCCGATGACATTCCTCAATGTAAGAAAGGAAATCCTTAACAGGTTTAAAGGGCATAACAAACTCCTCAACTTGGCAGGTGCTGATCACTGCCAATATTGTCGTTCTCATTAATTTTCCGCTTAGCGAGAATGATTTCATAAAAAACAGTTGAATAAAGTTTAGCTAACCTTTTTAAAAATAAACATGAAAAAACGCAATCTTTATTTTTATTTTACCTAATCTTGATTCCAACTGCCTACGCTATTTCGAGACGAGCGTAAGCGGTCATTAACCATTTGCTGCCTACTCCCATAAAATTCACCTGCAGGCGACTGTTTTCTCCGCTGCCTTCCTGCGCAATAACGGTGCCTTCTCCAAATTTGGGATGTTTTACCTGCTGGCCAATGTTAAAACCTAAAATATCCTGGCTTTCGCGGGTAAATGCGGGCTGCTTAATGGCGGGTTGCTGGACTCTTCGTACCTGGGTTTTAAGACGAATATATTCAATATCCTGTTCCGGCAGCTCACTAATAAAACGAGAAGGAGAATGAAATTTCTCTTGTCCGTATAAGCGGCGGCTTTCCGCATGGCAAAGGGTTAATTTTTGCATCGCTCTGGTCATACCGACATAACAAAGGCGGCGTTCTTCGGCTA
>DATBNI010000626.1:0-3501 GCA_036554425.1 Psychromonas sp. | reverse complement strand
TGCCTGATCTACTCGAAATCCAAGTTGTTGATCAGTCACTTCTGCGGTAAGGTTTAACTCTTGACTCATATATTGTTCTCTTTTTCTACACTATTGTTTGATAGCAAAAGGATTAATTCTTTCCCCCTTGTGGGAGTCATTTAATCAAAATGCGGTAAATAAGATTCATTTAGCTGTGATACAGTCACATTTTATCTTTTTTAACTTTTCTTTTATGGGTTGATAGAAGATACTGTACCTTTATCTGCATTGGCATTATAACACTTATGAAAAAGATCCTCAGACTAATAACCTCCTCTCTTGTGATTGTTTTATTAAGCACCGGTTGTTCATCTAAAAAAGTTGAAAAGCCTAAAGTGGATGATAAACCACCCGCGGTACTGTATGAACAGGCAAAACAAGCATTAGAGTCGGCAAGTTTTGAAAAAGCATCTGAAATTTTAGAGGCTTTGGATACCCGTTACCCCTTTGGTCCTCATTCAGACCAGGTACAATTGGATCTGATTTACACCTATTACAAACGCGGTGAAACAGCATTTGCACTGGCCAACATTGACCGTTTTCTGCGTCTCAATCCAACCCATCCCGATCTTGATTATATTTATTATATGCGTGGTTTAACCTACATGGGTGCAGATCAGCAATTTTTCCAGGACTTATTTGGTATTGATCGATACAACCGAGATCCAAACAATGCAATCCAAGCCTTCAAAGACTTATCAAGAGTTATCAAATATTACCCAAACAGTGAATATGCAGTCGATGCGCAACAAAGAATCATATATCTAAAAGATCGTTTAGCACGTTATGAAATTGGGATTGCGCAGTGGTATCTCAAACGTGAAGCTTATATTGCCGCCGTTAACCGCTGCAAAATAGTCTTAAATAATTACCCTGATACCCAGGCTGTTGAACAGGCGCTGGAGATCATGATTGCAAGTTACGAAATATTAGGTATTGAAGAGCCTAAAAGCAACGCCTTGTCCGTATTAAAATTAAACTACCCAAAAAATCCGATATTAATAGGTGTTAAACTTTAGAGTAGATTTTTAACTTTGGCCAGGAAAGCACTGTTCAAGGGCAACTTACGCCTGATTGCTGTTAAATTTCAGGCATAATAGACTATAAAAGCACATAAAAAAAGGAGAACCAAGTTCTCCTTTTTTTATGTGCAGTAGAAGCGACTAAACGGCTTCATTATCCTCTTCGCCGGTACGAATTCGAATAACGCGTTCCACGGGCATAACGAAAATTTTACCATCGCCTATTTTACCTGTTTGTGCGGTGCCCATAATGGCTTCAATACAACGGTCAACATCTTCTTTTTTAACCACTAATTCTATTTTCACTTTGGGTAAAAAATCAACCATGTATTCAGCGCCACGGTAAAGCTCAGTATGACCTTTCTGGCGACCAAAACCCTTGACCTCAGAAACTGTCATGCCTGTGATGTCAATATCGGCAAGCGCTTCACGAACATCATCCATTTTAAAGGGTTTAATTATTGCTTCAATTTTTTTCATTGAGATCTCTTTATGTTATTTTTAAAGGAAAATATATCTCACTACTTTAATACTAATAACAGTAAATATACAGATAGGAAATGCAAAAAATGCTACGCCAGTTGTATTTTTAAATGCATTCCACTATAAACAAGAAAAGTGATTTTATAAAAATCAATCGATCTGCTTAATACGCAACTCAACCGGCACTTCAAAAACAGTATTTTCTTCAACACCAGGATTTTCAATAACCACAGTCCCACCAAGTTGTTTCAACCTATCTATCACCTCCTGCACCAGCACTTCGGGTGCAGAGGCCCCTGCAGTAACGCCAACCACTTTTACATTTTCAAACCACTCACATTTAATATTTTTTGCGCTGTCAATCAGGTAAGCATTCACACCGACACAACTTGCTTTTTCCTGCAAACGATTTGAATTCGAAGAATTGGTCGAGCCAACCACTAAAACAAGGTCGCTTTTTTCAGCAAGCCCTTTAACGGCATCCTGACGATTTTGTGTGGCATAACAGATATCATCTTTGCGCGGCCCCTCAATCTTAGGGAACTTCTCCCGCAGCGCCATAATAATATTTGCAGTATCATCTACCGACAGGGTCGTTTGAGAACTGAAACAAAGACTGTTGGGTTTTTTAACCTGTAACGTTTTAACATCTTCAGGCGATTCAACCAAATAAATCCCCCCCTGAGGATTATCATATTGGCCCATAGTGCCAACTACCTCGGGGTGGCCTTGATGACCGATCAAAATACATTCCTGTCCGCGACGACTTGCACGGGTCACTTCCATATGCACTTTGGTCACTAACGGACAAGTTGCATCAAAGATCTTAAGATCGCGCCGTTTTGCTTCCGTGCGCACCGATTGTGCGACGCCATGGGCACTGAAAATCACTATACTGTTCTCAGGGACTTCATCTAACTCTTCGACAAACACAGCGCCACGAGCTTTCAGGTCATCAACCACATACTGGTTATGCACCACTTCATGACGAACATAAATGGGGGGAGTGAAAATATCTAAGGCACGATCAACAATTGAAATCGCACGATGAACGCCCGCACAAAAACCGCGCGGATTCGCTAAAATAATTTCCATAAATAACCTTTCTTTATTAGTAGTTCCTGACAGCTATCAGCAGTCGGCCTATTTAGTTTAAAACTTCTAATACATCAACTTCAAAGGTGACCGTTTGGCCAGCAAGCGGATGGTTAAAATCAACTGTGACACTGTCTGCGACAATATCACGAATAATACCGGGAATTTCCTCACCATTTGGCTGGGTAAAGCTAATAATTGTACCTATTTCTGCCGGCACATCACTGCTGAATTTACTTAACTCAAGGTGATGGATATTATCCGGATTAGGCAAACCAAATGCTGACTCTGGAGGCAGGGTAAAGGTTTCTGATTGCCCTACCTGCAAACCAAGCAAACAGGCTTCAAAACCAGGCGTTAAACTGCCATCCCCCATCACAAATTTTGCCGGTTTATTAGCAACTTTAGTACTGTCAACAGCAGATCCATCGGTTAGACGAATCGAAAAATGCATCACAACTTCACTTTCTTTTACAATCGACAGGTTATTAACTTCAGACATTTTTATTTCCCTTTGGTTCTTTAATTGGTTTTGCCTGTTTGGCAAACAAAGACTCAAAAATCATCATTGCAGCACCGATAAAAATAGCAATATCTGCAATATTAAAAGTTGGCCAGCGGTAAAAGCCTAAATCAAAATCTAAGAAATCGACCACATAACCCAGTACCACCCGATCTACTACATTACCCACCGCACCCGATAAAATCAGTGCATAAGCACAGTTAATCCAACGATCAGTGGAAGAGTTTTTCTTTAATAAGTAGACTAAATAACTGGAAACGATGATCGCAATTGCCGTAAACAGATATCTTTGCCAGCCGCCTGCATCACCTAAAAAGCTAAATGCTGCACCGTAATTTCGTGCGTGGGTAAAACTGA
>DATBNI010000625.1:0-7193 GCA_036554425.1 Psychromonas sp. | reverse complement strand
AATAGCTAATTGACTGAATAGGTGTAATAAGCTTACTTGTTAAGAAATATTATTGACTTTGCTATTGGAGGATTTATGTTACGTATTATTATGACAGTTTTATTCAGTTTATCTGTGTTAGCCTGCAGCGTAAAACCAACAACTGATTATGTGATAGGCCATGATTTTTCGCAGTATAAAAACTTTGCTTTTGTTGCTCCACCCAAAGACGCCGTTGTTAGTATAGACAGTGCGAGAATAGAAGATGCACTGATTAGAGGGCTAAGCCAAAAAGGGCTCAGCGAAACAACCCAGGAGCAAGCTGATTTGTTGGTGGTTTATCATCTGGACAGTGCGACTGAAATTGAATCCTATGGCAGTAGCATAGGCGTCGGCGTCTTTAGCGGCAGAGGGGGTATCGGCATGAGCACTCCCACACGTTACCGTGAACGTAACTATGCTAAGTTAGTCATCGAATTCTTGAATCCAAGCAGTCAATCAATTGTATGGCGTTCTATTTCTCAGAGCCCGTTGAATGAGAGAATGCCAACGGATAAACGTGCGCAATTTATTACCGGTCAAATTAAATTAATGCTGAGTAATTTCCCTCCGCAAGGAAAATAAAAAGACCAGAGATTTATTTTACTACCACCTAATACATGGTTTGTTATCTTTACAATCACGGGCTGAATTTTAAACTTTATTTATTGATAAAATGCCGATTTTACAATTTTAACTATCCCAGCAGTAAACTCACCGGATAGTGAGCAGGAGCTCCCTTATTTTATATTTGCGCAGGTTATTTATCCATTACATAAAAGGCGGGATCAATTTAGGCCTGTTAATAATGTTATCCGGCTGTGCTTCATTTATGGCGCAGAAACCTTCAGTTTCACAGCCTGCAGCAGTCACGACTTATTTTGACTATCGGATAGTATCACCCGAAAATAAGGCCATCAGTCTTCAGGACTTGTCGGGTGAAATAAAAGATGCGAACGTGGTGCTGGTTGGCGAGTGGCATACTCACAGTGGTATTCATCGTTTTCAAACGGATCTTCTGCAGGCTCTTTTTTTGCAGAATCCCAATTTAACGCTATCTATGGAGCAATTTTCGCGAGACAGTCAAGACATTGTAGATCAATACCTGGCGGGTGAAATAGGTGAAACAACCTTGATAGAGCAAGCTAACACATGGCCGAACTACGAAAGTGATTACCGTCCTTTAGTTGAATTCGTAAAATTGAATAAACTTGATCTCATTGCCGCCAATGCACCTGATAACATTGTTAGTTGTATCGCCAGAGAGGGGCTTGAGTATATTGATAGACTGCCCGCAAAAGAAAGAGCCTGGCTAGCCGACAGCATTTCCACAAAACAGGGGGCATATAAAACGCGTTTCATGGCCTCAATGCATCATGGAGATGCAGCTCAAAATAAACAACAATTTGCAGCGCAGATGACCTGGGATGAAACCATGGCGGAAAGTATCGTACGCTATTTAGATGTGCACCCTGACAAACAGGTTATGCACATTGCCGGTACCTTCCATGTTGAAAATGGTCTCGGGATTGCGGCCAGTATTCTGCGCAGAAAAGCAAATTTGAAGATAGTGATAGTGGCACCTGTCGATGTCGATCGGGCGCTAGGACAAGAAGCTGGCGATTACCGCCTGCAGGTAATCTCACCCCCGCAACAATTCGTAAAAAATGAGAACAGGAGAACTTATTTTAAGTCACTTTCTGTACGCAATAAAAATTTACAATGCATTGGATCAGGTTAATTGCACAAAGCGAGTGAATAATGACAAAGGAAGCTCCCATCAAGTCAGCTTACTGATTTAATGAGAGAGCAAGTCAACAGTGACAATGTTTGGCAATCAATTGTTATTCATAGACGCGTTTCTTTTTCGTTTTGATAACCGCAATATAGGCATGCCAGCTGGCGAAGGCAAGGACAGGCATAATCACGATAAAACCTACCGCATAGGTTAAAAAGCCTATGAACACCAAAATAAGCAGGATTAATCCCCAAACTAACATGACATAAAAGTTATTCGTTACGGCCCTGGTCGATGTAAATATTGCGGTCATAATATCAACTTTACGTTCCATCAAGATTTGCGGTGTAAATGCAGAAAGCACCAGAACGGTAGCTAAGATCAATGCGCCCAATACACTGCCCAAGCTCAAAAAAGATAATAGTTCTTCAAATGTTGGATTAAGTGAATCAGGATAAAGAACATAAACTAGTGTCGCAATACGCAGCCAGGCGGTCATAATAAGGAGCAAAATGACGGCAAATGCCCATGCACCGACGGGATTACGAAACATCGACTTAATACTATGAGAAAAAGAGGGTTTATGACCTTTTTCTAATTCCCAGGATACATCATACAGTGCCGCGGCAAAGATCGGAGCAATCAAGGTAAAGGTAATAGTCATGCTTATATTGATAAGATGGCTATCTGTCTCACGGTAAAGGTACATAATAACAACGGGTATTAAACTGAAAATAACGCCATATACAAAGCTAATTAAGGGGGCGGCTATAAAATCTTTTATGCCGAGTAATAACCAATGCAAAGGGGCAAAAATTTCAACTTTATTGCTCTCTATTGTTCGCGCGTAGTGATGGTTGGGCTCTTTATTAGTTGGACTTAACGGCATACTATTCTCCTGTGGACAGTAGGTTGTATTCAGTTATTAGTTGTTCAGCACTGTCGTTCATTATTTTGTAACATGACGCATTGCACTTTAGGTTTTATCTGGTCTAAACTTAATTAAATCCTATTTGATGAACAACAGATCATGTGCTCCTGAAGCTGGCTTGAAAGTGCGCCAGCAAATAATTCAAACGGATCATTGTTTATGATGCCTTATTCATTGATTTATAAAAGAATAGACCAGTATGCTGGAAAGTATAAAAAAATTGTTGATCACTTGCTTATTTTTATTCAGGATGAATGCTAGGCATCATTAATCTGTTTGATAAGGCCCGTATAAACGCCCTCTACCAACAAAATAAAGAATAGAGTATGCAGCTATATTGATCACTTTTTAATACCTTTTATATTCAAGTAAAGGACGGCACTATGAGCATCTTTAGAATTGAAAGCGACAGTATGGGGGATATTGAGGTTCCCGCAGACGCAATTTACGGCGCACAAACCCAACGAGCAATAAACAACTTCCCGATCAGCGGACTAACGCTTCCAAAACGTTTTATTCAGGCATTGGCTTTACTTAAAAAATCTGCTGCACAGGCTAATTTCGAATTAGGTTTGCTGGATCATGAAAGAGCCAAGGCTATTATCGACAGCGCAAACTTGATTGCCTCAGGCAAACATCTGGATCAGTTTCCTATTGATGTATTTCAAACAGGATCTGGCACCAGTACCAATATGAATATGAATGAGGTGATAGCAACGCTTGCGGGTAAACTCCTGATCAACTCCGTCGATGCCAATGATCATGTTAATATGGGACAGAGCAGCAACGATGTTATTCCAAGTACTATTCATCTCAGTGCCGCTATCGCACTCAGTAATCATCTCTTACCCTCCCTAAAACATTTGCATAAAACCATAGTAAATAAAGCTGTGAGTGTAAGTAAACATATTAAAACCGGACGTACTCACCTGATGGATGCCATGCCTGTCAGCATGGGTCAGGAGCTCTCAGGTTGGGCGGTGCAGATTGAGCAAGCAATAGAAGGGTTGGAATCGGTGCGCAGTCGCTTACATCGTTTAGCTCTGGGCGGCACAGCAGTGGGGACCGGCATAAATACTCATCCGGACTTTGCGCAAACTTTTTGCGCTGCGTTAAATGCAGATACCGGGCTTGAATTTAAGCCGAGTGATAATTTTTTCGCAAGTTTAGCCAGTCAGGATGTCGCTGTCGCATTGTCCGGGCAATTAAAAGTGGTTGCGGTGAGTTTAATGAAAATAGCCAACGATTTACGCTGGATGAACTCGGGCCCGTTAAGTGGCATCGGGGAAATAGAGCTTGAAGCATTGCAACCGGGATCGTCGATCATGCCGGGTAAGGTCAATCCTGTTATACCTGAAGCGGTCACTATGGTCTCTGCACAGGTGATAGGCAATGATGCAACTATCACTATTGCGGGGCAATCGGGTAATTTTGAGCTTAACGTCATGTTACCTGTGATTGCCTATAATCTCCTGCAAAGCATGGAGATACTGGCTAATGCTGCGAGCTTATTAGCCGACAAAGCTATTGCAGGTTTTATTATAAAAACGGATAAGCTGCAACAGTCCTTGGCCCGTAATCCAATCTTAGTGACAGCCCTTAATCCTATTATTGGTTATGCGAAAGCCGCTGAAATTGCCAAAAAGGCTTATCAGAGTGGCCGAAATATTATCGATGTGGCAGAGGAGGAAACGGATCTAAGTCGTGAGCAATTAATTAAAATACTGGATCCTATTATGTTAACCAAAGGAGGCATTAGTAAATAACCGGCAGTTGCAGCTAAAGCAGAATAATTTTTTATAGGCTAACTATTTCCAACAAGGCCAGAGCAGAATGCATCCTGCCTAAAAAAGACTATTCTTAGTTAAGGCATAGTATTCGACTCTATAGCGGCATCCTGAGGATCTTCATTTGGGAAAATATATAGCGAAAACCCAGTTTACGGCACGGGATTATGAGCAATACCAAGAACGGTTGAATGACAACCTCAAGGCATTGAAAATACTCTTAGCACAACCTGAATTTGGGCGAGGTGCCCCTTCTTTTGGCGCTGAGTTGGAGCTTTATATTATCGATGGACATGGTGCGGCAAAACCTATCAATAGATCCCTGCATAATTTAGTGAATGATAGACTCTTAACCCTGGAGCTGAACCGTTTTAATCTTGAATACAATTTTACGCCAGTGGCGCAGGATAAAGCACCTTTTACAAAAATCCAGAAACAGATGAATGATGCGCTGATCCGCTTGGCCGCTTCCGCAAAAGATATGCAGGCTCGCATATTGCCGATCGGTATTTTACCCACACTGCAGGCCAATGATCTCGGGCTTAACGCATTAACAGATATACCTCGCTACCATCTGCTGGCGAAAACATTGAGGCGTAAACGCGGCTCAGATTTTCATCTTCACATTAGCGGAGAAGATGTTTTAGATCTCCATTGGCCGGATGTCTCGCCAGAAGGGGCGGCGACATCCTTTCAATTTCACTACCGTGTTAATCCCGGTGATTTCGCAGATGCCTATAACGCAGCCCAACTAAGCATGCCTCTGGTGCTTGCCCTATCGGCTAATTCTCCTTTTTTTTTAGGCCGAAAACTTTGGCAGGAAACGCGTATTGCCTTGTTTAAACAAGCAACTGATTGCCGCACCCAATACGCTTTAGATAACCATTTTCCGGCGCGTGTCTTTTATGGTCTTGGATGGATCCGCAAAGATGCTTACGAGCTGTTTGCCGAAGGTGTTTACCTGTTTGACTCCGTCCTGCCTGTTTGCTCGCAGGACAATCCATTTGAGCAGCTAAGTGCGGACCAAGCGCCATCACTGAGTGAATTAAGATTACACATGGGCAGTATTTGGAATTGGAATCGTCCTATTTATGATCCGGCCGATAATGGCCATTTACGCATTGAGTTACGTTCACTTCCTGCTGGGCCCACCCCTAAAAATATGCTTGCAAGTGCAGCGCTGATGAGTGGTTTGATGCGTGGTTTACAAGGTCATTTAACCAACATACTGCCGGCTATTCCTTTTTATTATGCACAGAAAAATTTTTACCGCGCGGCAAAATACGGTTTGAATGCTTGTTTATTTTGGCCAGATTTGAAATCAGGAAAACTACAGGAACGCGCGCTAATTGGAATACTCAAGGATCTACTTCCTTGTGCACAAGACGGCCTATATCAATTGGGAATAGAGGAAACCGAGGTAAGAGAACAAATGAATATAATCGCTGCCGGACTGGAAAGTCGAATGAATGGGGCACAATGGCAAATTAATGTGTTCGACAAACTGATCCAAAACGAAGATAGAAAAACAGCGTTAGCACAGTTAGTTGAGCTTTATTTCAGACAATACCAGACGGGTAAGGCTGTCCATGAGTGGAGTGAAAAAATTTGAGTATATTAAGATCGCAATCTGTTTATTTAAACTATTTTGAGAACCCTGATCCGGATGATTTTGGCATGTCGGTTGAGAGTTTTTTATATTATTTGCAAAAAGCCACCGCCATTCGCCTGACCGGCAAAGATTCCAGTAAAACGCGCGCGGTATGCACCTTACTGCATGGTAATGAACCCTCGGGTACACAAGCTGTTTTCGATTATCTGAAATCGAAAAAAATACCCAGGTATGATACCTTATTTATTATTGCCTCAGTACAAGCCGCTTCAATAGTCCCTTTTTTTTCTCAGCGAATGCAGGTCGGTAAACGTGATTTAAATCGCTGCTTTAGGCCGCCCTATGATGATCAGCAGGGACAAATAGCGCAAGCCATTTTAGACTTATTAAAACAGGTTAAACCGGAATGCCTCATTGATATCCATAATACTTCCGGATCCGGCCCCTCATTCGGAGTGGCCATTGACGAAGATGCAAACCACATTGCGATCACATCCTTATTTACCAATGATCTGATTGTAACGGATTTACGCTTAGGGGCATTAATGGAACTCAGTGAAAAAAACATGATCACAGTGACTATCGAATGCGGTGGTGCACAGGATAAATCCTCACAAATTATTGCCCATGAAGGATTACACCGTTATTTGTCAGCCGAGCGGGTAATGGCTGACATTGATGGGCAATACCCCATCAATGTTTTTCACAATCCTATTAGGCTAGAGACTAAAAATATGGGTGAAGTGGCCTATGCCAAGACGCCCTGTGATGCCGCCGTTATAACCTTGCCGGAGCAAGCCTATAAGTTTAACTATGGCATGCTGACAAAAGATGAGTTTATCGGCTTTTTGCATCAGAATGGGTTCGCGCAATTGACGGCAATAGATCACTTGGGAAATGAACGCCTCGATGAGTTTTTTGAGCAGCGTGAAGGCAAACTATTCGCTCGTCATCCCATTAAAGTCTTTATGATGACAACCAACCCCTTTATCGCTAAAACAGACTGCCTTTTTTACTTTATAGGTAATAGCTGACAGTGCTATTTTGGTGAGTCGTCGGTTACTGTTATAAAAGTATCTGCATAAAGAGATATCATCCCCCCACAGA
>DATBNI010000598.1:0-9427 GCA_036554425.1 Psychromonas sp. | reverse complement strand
TGTGTTGCCGATCATTCTGCGATTGAAGCTATCAGTGTATTAACGGATCGTTATGTAAAAGAGGGCAAAAAGCTGCACATTCGCCATCTTAGTCGAGACTGTCGTAAACTGTTGAATAAAGCAGGGGTGCTGGTTGAGGTTAATATAATTGAAGATCCTATTTATAAAGTGGCATCTGATAAACTCGCTTAAATATATTAAAGCTGTTTAACAGGCTCTGGTTAAGTAGGCCAGGTGCTTTTATAATCCTAGGGTTAAATAATGGACAGGATAAATTGATGGCAAATAACAGTGAAATTAAGCAATGTTTCACTATTTTCCATCAGTAAGAACTTTTTTAGCCTGATTAAGGTTAAGGCAGAAAGGGAAATTAATTTTAATCAATGGGTTAAAATATGATGCGGTTTTTAAGTTAATCATGTAACACATTGATTATTGTCGTTTATCTGTATATTTCCCCGTCCCGCAGTCAAATAACTTAACATGCTGTTTTAGTGCTTTAAAAATGGGCATCTTATTATTTTTCTCAGGCTTTAGCGGCCGTCCTTATTTATTTGAAACGCGAGTGGGGCGGTAGGCTGCATCGCATTTAGGGGTTGCATGAAGGTTTTTTGTATTCCAGACAGAAAACCAGATATGTTTGTTACGCAGGGTTTTTCTATTATTTTTCATGTTATTTTCTCTTGTTTAATTTAAGAGTAGTGTAAAGGTTTTTCATTACAAAAATGTGACAGTAAAAACATCTTTTTGTGCCTGACCTTGAGAAAAAACAAAGAATGTTACTGTTTTTTAGCAGATAATTAGCGAAAATTAGACAAAATTTGAATTTACCGTCATAGCATTTATCGGAAAAGTAACATAATGTAATTAAATAGATAGATGCTATAAAAACAAGGTAGACTAATTTATATTAATTACTTAATTTTAGTTTGAAAATTTTAAGGCAGGCGGATATAAGTCCAGCATATGCCTCCCGTATCACATATTTCGAATATTGACTTAGCAGTTACAGTAGTAACAGAATGAGGTAGGAAATGATTAAAAAAATTGGGGTTTTAACAAGCGGCGGTGACGCACCTGGAATGAATTCAGCAATACGTGCAGTGGTGCGCTGTGCACTGGCCAATGGTATTGAAGTCTATGGTATTTATGATGGTTATGCCGGACTGCATAAAGGTAATATCAAACAATTAACGCGTCATTCTGTTTCGGATATGATTAACCGTGGCGGTACTTTCTTGGGCACAGCCCGCTTTCCTGAATTTAAAGAAGAAAGTGTCCGCCGGGAAGCGATTAAAAATCTGGAAAAGCACGGTATCGAAGCATTGGTTGTGATCGGTGGTGACGGTTCTTATATGGGGGCGAAAAAACTCAGTGAAATGGGTTATCCCTGTATCGGTGTTCCAGGCACCATTGATAATGATATTGCAGGAACAGATTATACCATCGGATTTATGACCTGTTTAAATACTATTATTGATGCGGTCGACCGTTTACGTGATACTTCCTCATCACATAACCGTATCTCTATTGTTGAAGTAATGGGCCGCTATTGCGGCGATTTAACGCTTTGGTCTGCCATTGCTGGCGGCAGTGAATATGTTGTCTTGCCGGAAATTGGTTTTGACGAACCTGAATTATTGGAGCATATTGAGAGCGGAGAAGCGTCAGGTAAAAAGCATGCCATTATCATGGTCACTGAACATGTCACTGATGTGATGGCATTGGCTAAACGTATCGAAGCTAAGACAGGCCGTGAAACGCGTGCAACTATTTTAGGCCATATCCAACGTGGTGGTTCACCTATGGCGTTTGATCGCGTATTAGCAAGTCGTATGGGTGCCCGTGCAGTTGAACTTTTAATTGATGGTAAAAGCGCGCGTTGTATCGGTATTCAGCATGGTAATATGGTTGATCATGATATTATTGAATGTTTAGAGCAGATGCACCGCCCATTCCGTCAGGATTTATACGATTTATCGAACGTATTATTCTAATACAAAACACCATAAGTTAGATATTATAAGCCTACCTTTTGGTAGGCTTTTTTGTAGGTGAAAAATGAATAAACAAACCTTTCCTTATCAAGCGTTAGCGGCGCTCTGTGAAATAGCAGAAATCAAAAAGAATGCAAAAGATGCAGATCAAATATTAGGTTTTATCTGCGCCATTAGCGCGGCTCCTATACAACTTGAACTGCAAGACTGGTTACCCTGTTTATGGTCGGAAGGTCAAACACCTTCTTTTAGCAATGAGCAGTTGGCGGTTGAATTTGCGACTGCAGCCATGCAGTTTTATGATGCTTGCTTAAGTTGCTACCAAGAACCCGTCGCGCTTAGGTTACCGACAAAAGGGTGGATAAATGAATCCTTACAAATTACCGGGCAGGGCAGAAGTTTTGCATGCGGTTATTTATCCGGTTTCCAAAGTGTTGAGGAAATTTGGCAGAATATCGAGATGGCCGAAGGTGGAACACTTGAGCAGCTATTACAGACCAGTACATTATTATTAAGTAAAATGGCGAATCCTAGTAATGATGATCCGCACATGTCGACTGTATTTAATCAACTGCCTGAAATGGATGAAATAATCTCTTCATTACCTTTATTATTAAGTACACTGGGGCATTTTTCTTTGCAGGCACATGATCATGGTTAATGGCGCGGATGAGGTTTTTTCAAAGCATAAAGATTATTTTTCAGTAGTACATGAAAATAATGCATTTATTGTCATCAATAAGCAGGCCGGTATTAATTTTCACAGTGAAGATGGTGAGTTTGGTGTGGTGGTCGCCGCTGAAAAATTCTTTGCCTGTAAACTTTATAGCGTTCATCGTCTAGATAAAATGACATCTGGTTTGTTGCTCTTGGCTAAATCGTCACGGATTGCCGCACAGCTTTCCGCTTTGTTTTTTGATCATCAGATTCAAAAATATTATCTGGCCATTAGCGATAAAAAACCCAAAAAGAAACAGGGTTTAATAAAAGGGGGGATGGAAAAATCGCGCCGCTCTATGTGGAAGTTAACTAAGCAGAGCAATAACTTGGCAATTACACAGTTCTTCAGCTATGCCCTGGAGAATGGCAAACGCCTGTTTGTGGTTAAGCCGCATACGGGGAAAACACACCAGATCCGCGTTGCGCTTAAAAGTATCGGCAGTGCTATTTGTGGTGATCCGCTTTATGCTGAAAAATCGCTACAGACTGCGGCATTTGATCGTGCTTATCTGCATGCATACCAGATTGACTTTAGGTTAAACAATCAGGACTATAGTTTTAAAGTTGATCCTGAGTCAGGGTTGTTTTCCACTGAGGCTTTCATTCATCAAATGGAGACTGTTGGCGCTGTTGAAAAGTTGGAATGGCCAAAAATTTAACCTCACCTCAAAATGTAAACTCACTTAAGAAGCGCTAAAGTGAGTTTGCATAAGTTGGTTTTGCTAATCTATCAGTTAGCAAACTCTGCCCATATCGGAGCATGATCCGAAGGTTTGTCGATAGCTCTTAATTCATAATCGATACCCGTATCAATGGTTTTATCTGCCAATGTTTCCGTGGCTAAAATAACGTCTATGCGTAAACCTCTATTATCATCAAAACCACGAGAGCGATAATCAAACCAGCTATATTGATCGGACACTTCGGGGTTTAATAATCTGAAGGTATCAATAAAACCAAAATCCATCAATTTAGCTAACCATTCACGCTCTTCTGGCAGAAAACTGCATTTTTTTGTTTGTAACCAGCGTTTTTTATTTACTTCACCTATACCGATATCCAAATCAAGCGGTGAGATATTAATATCGCCCATCAGGATCAGTTGGTCCTGGGCGGTGTAGAACTCATTGAGATAAATATTTAAATCTTGATAAAATTTACGTTTGGCAGGGTACTTGGTTTCATGATTTTGGTTCTCTCCCTGCGGGAAATAACCGTTGAGGATGCGTACGGGTAAACCGTCTTTGTCTTTTACTGTTACCATTATCATGCGCCGCTGCGCTTCTTCATCATCCGTCGGAAAACCATATTGCACATCGCTAGCTTCATCTTTACACAGCATTGCCACACCGTAATGACCTTTTTGCCCATGAAAATAGACGTGGTATCCCATTGCTTCAATATCAGCAACAGGGAAAACATCGTTATGAACCTTGATTTCCTGCAGTCCGATAACATCTGGTTGGTGTTTATCAATAATAGCTTGCAGTTGGTGGAGACGAGCGCGCAGCCCATTGATGTTGAATGAGATAACTTTCATTAAAAGGCCTTAAATAGAAACAAATGATAGAAGGCGGAGAATGTACCTCGTCCAGTTTAATAACTCAACAGAGTCGATCAGAAAAATACTGCCTTAGCTTGATGACGTTAAAGCGGGGAGATGAGAAAAGCAGCGGCTCAGGTTAATGTCACTCAACCGGCTAGATGAGAAAAAAATATTTTTATCTTAATGATTCAAAACGGGAAGATCAGAAAAATACCGTTTTAGCTTAATGGTGCTAAAACGGATAGCTGAGAAAAACCGCGTCTTAGCTTAATGTCACTAAAACGTGGTTAAGGTGATCGACCGTTTCGAAACCGCTGTCAGTTAAATAACCACCATCGGATTTAGTCGTTAGCCCTTTTTCGAATAACGATTGGGCAGCGGCAACAATTGACGGATCAGCATCCTTATGGACTTTAATGCCTCCTCGTTGAGACTCAAATGGGAATTTAGAAAGCAGTTTCATTTCTTCAAATAAAGCATCAGGGTAATTTTTAATCATGATTAGTCACTTTTATTAAATTCGGAATATTTATAATATGTAGTTGTGATTAAATTGCAATTAATAGCGGATGTGAATTTGTTCTGGATCAACCTATTGTGATGAAAGATAGCGTGAAGCTTATAAAACGAACAATTTATTGGTGGTAATCTATCCGGGAAGTGAACTGTATGCGCTGCTTTGTATAGCAATAGCGACTATCACCCCTTTAAATCGTTATTTTGGGAATGAGGCATAAAAAAACGCAAAGGGGTGTTTGCGTTTTTACAATGAGGCTAATGCTATTTTAAAGGTTATGTTTATGAATAACCCTTAGCATCTCTTTTAATCGTCATTTTGGAAATAGCGGATTTGCGAAGCCGCTAATTTTATTTACAGGTTATGTTTACGAATAACAGTTAACATTTCTTTTAATAGCTTTGGATTTGCCGCAACAACATTGCCGGATTTCATGTGATCATTGCCACCGTTAAAATCGGTCATCATTGCGCCAGATTCTTTAACCAGTATTTCACCCGCAGCGATATCCCAAGGCTTTAAACCAAATTCCCAGAATCCGTCCATACGGCCGGCCGCAACGTAGGCAAGGTCAAGTGCAGCACTGCCGCTACGACGCATGTCGGCAACATCCATAAAAAAATCTCTAAAGATATTCAAGTATGTTTCTGTGTGGTGTTTTTGCTTAAAAGGGAAACCTGTGGCTAAAAGTGTACCAGAAAGTTTTGCGACTGAATTAGTACGCGTACGGTAACCATTGATTTGAGCGCTCTGGCCTTTAACTGCAGAGAATAGTTCGTTACGAATAGGATCGAATACAACACCCACTTCAGTACGGCCTTTTATTTTTAATGCGATGGAAACAGCAAAATGCGGGATACCGTGGATAAAGTTAGTTGTGCCATCTAGCGGGTCAATAATCCATTGGTAATCCTTGTCTTTGCCTTCATCTGCACCTGACTCTTCTGCAATAATGCAGTGGTCCGGGAATGATTTGCGCAAAGTACCAATTATTGCAACTTCCGCTTCTTTATCAACGCTGCTGACATAATCATTTAAAGACTTTTCTTCAACTTCGACGGCTTCTAAATTTTCGTAGCCTTTTACAATTACTTTGCCTGCATTACGGGCAGCACGAATCGCAATATTTAACATTGGATGCATTGGATCACCATTAGATTTTAAAGAACATTGAAGGGAGATTCCTTCGGCGCAGAATTATACATAGATCACATAAATCTGCAATATTTTGCCCTGTTTATTTTTCGAACAATGTTTGATTTTTAGAACAATCACCCGCTTTATGCTGATCAAGCAGAGATAATAGAACTGTTTTTTGTAATTTAATTAATGGTAAACTTCGCACACTTAACTTGGTCTTAAACATAAAGGAATACAAATGCTAGAAAACGTACGCATTATACTCATTGGTACTTCTCATCCCGGTAATGTCGGCAGTGCAGCAAGAGCAATGAAAACAATGGGGCTAACAAAACTAGTACTTGTCGCGCCTGAATGTGAAATTGATGGAAAATCCGTTGCACTTTCTGCGGGTGCCTCGGATGTATTAAAAAATCATAGGGTTTGCAATACCTTAGATGAGGCCATTGCTGATTGTGGTTTGGTGATTGGTGCGAGCGCCCGCCCGCGCACGCTGGACTGGCCTATGCTGGATCCTCGCGAAATGGGTCAAAAAGTGGTGGTAGAAGGAAATAAACACCCCGTGGCATTAGTGTTTGGTCGCGAAAATAGTGGTTTGACTAATGATGAACTGCAAAAGTGTAGTTTTCATGTATTTATTCCTGCAAATCCGGACTATAGTTCACTCAATTTAGCCATGGCTGTACAAACTTTAAGCTATGAAATACGCATGGCATTTCTGGCATCAACGGCATACCCCCAGCAGTCACAGGAATATCCTCTTGCGCAAGAAATAGAAGGCTTGTTTAACCATCTTGAACAAACGTTAACCGATACCCGCTTTATTGTTCCTGCCCATCCGGGCTTGGTAATGAATAAACTGCGCCGCTTTTTTAACCGCGCTCGTCCCGAAGTCCAAGAGCTGAGAATGTGGCGGGGGATTTTAAGCAGTGTCCAAAAATCTCTGGGTTCAGCAGGAAAAGATGCCAATAAATCAAGCGATGCAGACAAATAATAAAACCTGCTAAAGTGCACGGGTATTACTTGACTATTTTTGTCAGGTATTTATACTGACCTTATGAAGTCCACGGAAAGTGTTGTTATATCTCATTTTCCCACTATATAAGTGAAGCATTATGAAATTAACTTCAAAAGGTCGATACGCAGTCACCGCCATGCTTGATGTCGCCATTAAAGAGCATACGGGCCCTGTGCCATTAGCTGACATTTCCGAGCGTCAAGGGATATCCCTTTCATACCTGGAGCAGCTTTTTTCCAAATTACGTAAAAAGGAATTGGTGAGCAGTGTTCGTGGTCCGGGTGGTGGTTATAAACTGGGTAAAGAGCGTCATGAAATCTCAGTCGCAATGATCATTGATGCCGTAAATGAATCTGTAGATATCAGAAAATGCAGCGGGAAAGGCGGTTGTTCTGAGGATGGTGTACAGTGCTTGACACACTCATTATGGGCTCAGCTTAGCGACCGAATCAGTACTTTTTTAGATAATATCACCCTTGAAGAGTTAATGACCTCCGATCATGTGCAGCATATTTCTGAAATTCAAAATAATAAATTTAACCAAACTGGTCAGCTAAACGTTAAAGCACAATAATACGTTTATTTGTTACAGTGGAGACACAAATGAAATTACCAATTTACCTTGATTACTCTTCAACTACACCTGTTGATCCTCGTGTTGCAGAAAAAATGATGCAATATTTAACCTTAGGCGGCGAGTTCGGTAATCCGGCTTCGCGTTCGCATCGTTTTGGCTGGCATGCAGAGGAAGCGGTGGATCTCGCTCGTGAACAAGTTGCGGATTTGATTAATGCAGATCCTCGCGAAATTGTTTTCACCTCAGGCGCGACAGAATCAGACAATCTTGCGATTAAAGGTGCCGCTCATTTTTATGCAAAAAAAGGTAAACATATTGTTACCGCAAAAACTGAGCATAAAGCAGTATTAGACACTTGTCGTCAGCTTGAACGTGAAGGTTATGAAGTGACTTATCTTGACCCTCAGGAAGATGGCATTATAACTCCGCAGCAATTACAAGAGGCATTACGTCCGGATACTGTTCTGGTTAGTTTGATGCACGTTAATAATGAGATTGGCGTGATTCAAGATATCGCCGCATTTGGCGAACTGTGTCGCGCAAATAAAACTATCTTTCATGTTGATGCGGCGCAAAGTGCCGGCAAAATAGAGATTGATACCCAGGCAGTAAAAGTGGATTTAATGTCGTTTTCAGCGCATAAAATTTACGGTCCTAAGGGCATAGGTGCATTGTATGTCAGCCGTAAACCGCGCGTCCGTCTGGAAGCGCAAATGCACGGCGGCGGACATGAACGTGGTATGCGCAGCGGCACATTACCGACACACCAAATAGTCGCTATGGGTGAAGCTTTCCGTATCGCCAAAGAAGAGATGGCTTCTGAAAATGAACGTCTTTTGGCATTGCGGACGCGTTTATTAGATGGCGTTAGTGACATGGAAGAAGTGTACGTCAACGGCTCTTTAGAAAACCGTGTTGCGGGTAATATCAATATTAGTTTTAACTATGTTGAAGGTGAGTCTTTGGTGATGGCGCTTAAAGATTTAGCCGTTTCTTCGGGCAGTGCATGTACCTCTGCAAGTTTAGAGCCTTCTTATGTCTTACGTGCGATTGGCCGTGATGATGAGTTGGCGCACAGTTCAATTCGTTTCAGTATCGGCCGTTTCACCACTGAAGAAGAAATTGATTACGCAATCAACATTATTCGTGAAAACATTGGACGTCTACGTGATATGTCTCCTTTATGGGATATGTACAAAGAAGGCATCGATATCAAGAGTATCGAGTGGTCACATCACTAGGTTTGATTGAGGCTTTTGGTTGATAGTACAAGGCTGATAAAAGCAGCATTGTAATTTATCAAAGAAAGCAAACGATAACATTTACGAACGATATTAGATAAAAGACTAAAAGGATATATATCATGGCTTACAGCGAAAAAGTAATAGATCATTATGAAAACCCACGTAACGTTGGTTCATTTGACAAAAATGATCTAAGCGTAGCAACCGGCATGGTGGGTGCACCTGCTTGTGGTGACGTAATGAAACTGCAACTTAAAATTGGTGAGAATGGTGTGATTGAAGATGCAAAATTCAAAACATACGGTTGCGGCAGTGCAATAGCATCAAGCTCTTTAGTGACTGAATGGGTAAAAGGTAAAACGCTCGAACAAGCGGGCGCTATTACTAACACGCAAATCTCAGCAGAGCTTGCTTTACCGCCAGTGAAAATTCACTGTTCAATTCTTGCTGAAGATGCGATTAAAGCGGCAATTAGTGATTATAAAAGCAAACATCCGAGCGCGTAAAAGTGCCGTGGTACATATCGTTTTGATGATATTTGCCAATATTAAATTTTCAAATTAATAACTGGAGTCGATTTTGGCTATCACAATGACAGAACCAGCGGCAAAACATGTTGCAGCTTTTCTCTCTAATCGCGGTAAAGGAATTGGTTTACGCTTAGGGGT
>DATBNI010000568.1:0-4693 GCA_036554425.1 Psychromonas sp. | reverse complement strand
GTTTTAGGGCTTTCTGAAAATAAGATAGAGCCTCAATCCAATAGCCTAGATGAGCATGAAAAGAACAATGAAGATAATTTATTTGATAATAAACATTTCGTGATTCTTGATGCATTAACGCATTTAACCAACAGAGTCATCGCGGATTTGGAAGCCAGTAACAACGAACTAAAAGCCACACAAAATAAATTAACAGAGCAGGCGAATCGAGACTATCTTACTAATAGGCGATATTTTAATGAAATAGCTAATGATTTTATCGCTCTTTCAAAAAGGGATAAAAAACCTATTAGTGTCATTATGTTAGATATTGATAATTTTAAACAGATTAATGATGAGTACGGGCACACAGTGGGTGATGAAGTGCTTAAATCACTGGCATTAATACTGGTTAATAGCACAAGAGACAGTGATATTGTATCGAGATTTGGCGGCGAAGAGTTTAGCATTCTATTACCCTTAACCGGCGTCCAGCCTGCATTTAAGTTAGCCGAAAAATTTAGATTGTTGTTCAAAATGCCCGGATCTCTTGCAATTGTTTAATTAAGCTCACCATCAGCTTAGGTGTCAGTCAGTTTGATATGATCCGATTCTATGACTTGGCATGAGATCTTTGAATTTTTAATGGATAGCGCCTTATCGTTTAATTTAACCAATCTGTGCTTAAAAATCGCATCATTAATTGAATCTCAAACAAAGGTAAACTACATATTTAAAAGAAACAGACTTAAAATGATAAATTAAATAGCCCAGTTATGTTTAACCATAAAGATGGAGATGACCTATGTACTATATAGTTGAAACCAGTAAATCATTCGAACAAGCCTCGCTAGACCTTGATTCAGCTGTTAAGCGGCACGGCTTTGGGGTGCTGCATGTTCACGACTTGGGGGAAACCCTGCGCAGTAAAGGTATTTCATTTGATGAGCAGTGTAAGGTTTTTGAGGTCTGCAATCCGGGGCAGGCTGCAAAAGTCCTGTCTGTTGATATGCGCCTAAACATGGCATTGCCGTGTCGTATCTCGGTTTTTACGGAGAAAGGTAAAACCAAGATTGGTCTTATTAAGCCAGTGCAAATGCTGTCGGCACTCTCTCAGGATGCAGCGTTAGTTCAAGTCGGGAAAGAGGTCGAGGAAAAGACCATAGAGATGGTTGATGAGGCGAAATGAACACCCGCAAATACAGATAATACATAAGAATAGGTTGCCGGCTGTCTCACACCTTTTCTTATTTTCACAGGTCACCGTTTCGGCGGAAAATCATCTAGCAAAAAAACACTTGAAGCAGTTCGCCACCCGCAGCTTAAACTGTCCGTTTTTATCGATCATTTAGGAAAATACACTTACCACTTCCACCCTTTTTATTTGCATCTTGGTAAATATGCATTTAAGATGCCTCTTAACTTAAAAGAGGTATTTTAAATGCATATTAAGGAGTTGACATGTTAACGCAAACTGAAATCAATATAATTAAAGACAGCGCACCGGCACTGGCACAATACGGAGAAGATATTACCGGGCGGTTTTATCAGATTCTCTTTCAGTCTCACCCGGAATTAAGTCATATATTCAATATGACCAATCAGAAAAGTGGTAATCAGAAAACGGCGTTAGCAATGGCTGTTTATGCATTTGCAAAATATGTCGATAATCTTGAGGTGATATTAGGTGATGTAGAGCGTATTGCGCAAAAGCACGCAAGCTTGGGCATCAAAAGTGAACATTATCCGTTAGTCGGCAGCGCATTATTACAGGCGATTGATGAAATTCTCCAGCCTCCGCAGTCGGTGATTGATGCCTGGGCAAAAGGTTACGGTATTTTAGCCGATGTTTTCATTACCCGAGAACAGGTTATCTACAATGAGAAAGCACAGCAGCAGGGCGGTTGGACGGGCACGCGCGAATTCACTGTCGTTAATAAAGTGATTGAAACTCCCTTGATCACCTCATTTTATTTAAAACCGAATGACGGCTTGGCTATTTCTGACTTTGTTCCCGGACAGTATATCGCCGTTCATATGCAGCCAGCGGGGGCTGAAAATCATCAAATTCGTCAATACAGCCTGTCAAGTGCATACAACCAAAACAGCTACCGGATATCGGTAAAAAAAGAGCATAGCCCGCAGGGGAACGGACTGATTTCAAATTACCTGCATGACAGTGTCAATGTTGACGACTGTCTTAATCTGAGTAATCCCTTTGGAGAATTTTATTTACAGGAAAGCAGTCATCCAGTGGTATTGATAAGTGGCGGTGTGGGTATTACCCCGATGCAGGCGATGCTTGAAACCTTGGTATCCGACGGCTCCCGGGATGTTCATTTTGTGCATGGCGCGCTCGACAGCGAACATCATGCTTATAAAGAAAAGCTTAATCATATGATAGATACTGAGCAGGTAAGGGCGCATATTTTTTATGAGCAGACCCCAGCCGATCCGGCAGACAAGCATTATCAGGGGCTTATTAATCTGGATCTGTTAAAAACCGATTTACCCCTGAGCAGCGGCGAATTTTATCTTTGCGGCCCGCTTGCCATGATGAAAGCCGTCTATAAACAGTTAAAAACCTTGCAGGTAGCGGATAAAAATATCTTCTATGAAGTCTTTGGTCCGTCTAAAACACTGGCTGAATAAAGCGTCGCTGACTTTTTGAATAGCACAGTGGGCGCATTTTTGAGCAATGTGTCCGCCACTGTATTCCTACTGAATAAAAAACAGCTTATGTCGTTACGGCATATGCTGTTATATCAACTCTCCTGCTATAAGCTGAATGACGGTTTTTTGTCTGAATCTGCTGAATAATAATAGAATAATTAATTGAATAGCAAACAGATGTAACTTATTGTGATTATTTATTTTAAATAAACTGGCTGAAAATGAGAAATTCTACAGCCCGTGAGCTGTTCTTACTTGTTGGGAGATAATAATGAAAGAGATTGAATATCCGATTAAAGGGGCTTGCCAATGTGGCAATGTCACTTACGAACTTTTAGAGCCGCCAACAATGATTGTCGCTTGTCATTGCAAAGAATGCCAAAAATTATCTACCAGCGCATTTAGCATTACCGCAATGGTGAATGCAAATAGCGTGAAATTTAAAGGAAATATGAGCGAGTGGAGCCGGGTAGCGGATAGCGGTAATATTAGCAGCGCGAAATTCTGCCCTTGTTGCGGAAACAGACTCTACCATTTTAACCCCAGTGAACCCGAAAAAGTAAAACTAAAAATAAGTAACTTATCTGATACAAGGATCATAAATCCAACGCTTCATATTTGGGTGAGTGAAAAACAAGACTGGTATAAAATTCCTGAAGGTGTGAAAGTCTTTGATAAGCAGCTTTAATTTATCTGTATCCAAATGACTGAAAATGCACAATAAAAGCTGATCAGTCCTCAAAACTGGGAAAAGATAAAAATCATTATCTACTGCCCCCTAGATGACTCGCCGCTGCTCTAAAAAATTAAACTCCCGGTATGCAGAGACCGGAAGATGCGGCCCGGCGCAGGCTACAACGATGGAAAATTTTTGCCGAATACTCAGTAAAAGTAATAGCGGTGCAGGCCATTTCGCTTCCCTACGCTCGCTAAAAAGCAACAAGCTTACCTTTCTGTTTCTAAAAAAATCAACTCGAAGTATGTTATGACTTAAATGACCATAATAGATTTTCCTCGAATATTAAAAAGTACGGCTCAAGTCAGGCATAGCAACACTTTCCGGTTTTGCAGGTAATAAAAACGCCAGACTATGGGATCGCTTCGGCATGATGATCTATAAAAATGGCAAACTTTTTTACAATTTTTAAGGTTTGCGAAATTTCAAAAATATGTTCGCTTCGCAGTGGGTGCCGCGCTATATGGCAACCACACAAAAAGGGGGAGTCCTTTTCTGGTCCTGGTTGATATTGCCGCTTTGACCAGTGGCGGTCTCAAAAGGTTTTTTAAAAAAGAAAAAGCATAACGCTTCAAAACTGACCCTTTCACGAGGCGATGTGAAAGGGTCCTAAAAACGCTAAGACAGTGTTATTTATACAAAGCCGTGACATTCCCTGACATCGTTTTTAACGGGTAGAAGTCTTGTCTATTTCCCTCCCCATTTTATAGTCCATTTATTTTCGTGATTTTCATTACAACTATTTACTTAGCGTGCTAACTAAGTACAATACTTAGCACGCTAAGTAATGGGGTTTAAAATGATTGATGATAATGCTGTTTTTAATAAACTGTCGCTTGCCGAGCAATTAGGCCGAGCGACGCGCTTATGGAGAGCCGTCGCTAATAGAGAGTTAGCCCCGTTGGGCTTAACCTATTCGCGCTGGACCTTGTTGTGGAAACTAAAGGGTTTAAATGACAATGTCAGCCAAAAAAACCTGGCTAAGGCGCTTGAAATTGAGCTGCCCTCGTTGATGCGAACCCTAAAGCAGCTTGAAACCCAAGGTCTTATTAACCGTCACTGTTGCCAATCCGATAAACGTGCCCGTATTGTTACTCTTACCGATGCCGGTAAAAGTATATTAACCGAAATAGAAGGGCTCATTTTGGCGACTCGCCGTGACATGCTTGCAGGTATTGATGCTGCTGAACTGAGAATATTTCAAAAGGTTGTTGAACGCATTACGCACAATGCCCTTAATAAGTTAGATGACCGCAACGAATAACAGTAGAGATAAAATGATGACGTCAGAACAGAAATTTACCC
>DATBNI010000567.1:0-13189 GCA_036554425.1 Psychromonas sp. | reverse complement strand
TCCCCTATTTAATTAAAGATCAGCACTCAAATAGCCTGTATTTTATTTTGTAATAAAATTACATTTTGTTTTTACCTAGAGTGTGTTGTTTGATTTTAACGCACTTTTTTATGTTTCAGCCTGTAATAAGTTTATATCCTCTTTGTTTTTTATTTGTTTTTGTGAGTTATGTCTCGTTTGCGTTTGTTGTCCCGAGTTTGTTTTGTGTGATCTGTGTCACTGATTGTTGGTTTTTATAGTTTTTCCTATGTGTATTGTTTAAAAAATACTGTTTGTTTTGTGATGTGTATCTTTGTTTTTTATTGTTTTGATGGTGGTTGCGTGCTGTTCGTCACGTATCCTTGTGTGTGCCGTGCACTATTTAAATAATGTGATAACTTTAGTGGTGAAGTTTCAACCACATTAATTATTTTGCCATTTAGGTGAAAAATACACATGGAGCAAATTATGCTGTCATCACAATCCAAGATTAAAGTACAAAACTTTGGTCGCTTATTATCAAATATGGTTATGCCCAATATTGGCGCCTTTATCGCCTGGGGTTTAATCACCGCACTATTCATTCCTACGGGGTGGATACCGAATGAAACATTAGCCTCAATGGTTGGGCCGATGATTAAATATATGCTGCCGCTCTTAATTGGTTATACCGGTGGTAAAATTATAGCTGGCGAGCGTGGCGCTGTTGTTGGTGTAATAGCGACAATGGGTGTTATCGTAGGTACAGATATTCCCATGTTCATGGGAGCGATGATCGTTGGTCCATTAGGCGGTCTGTCAATTAAGAAATTTGATGCTGCCATTCACGGTAAAGTGAAAAGCGGTTTTGAAATGCTGGTTAACAACTTTTCATCCGGTATCATTGGTATGCTGCTGGCTATACTTGCTTACCTCGTTATTGGTCCTGCCGTTAAACTTTTATCTACTGCACTTGCTGCCGGGGTTGATGTGTTAGTGGCAAATAACTTGCTTCCTTTGACCTCTATCTTTGTTGAACCCGCAAAGATATTATTTTTAAATAATGCCATTAACCACGGTATTTTCACGCCACTGGGTATTGCTCAGTCCGAGTCTCTTGGCCAATCTATATTCTTCTTAATTGAAGCAAACCCGGGTCCGGGTTTAGGTCTTCTGCTGGCTTACATGGTGTTCGGTAAAGGCTCAGCAAAAGAAACGGCTCCTGGCGCCGTCATTATCCACTTCTTCGGTGGTATCCACGAAATTTACTTCCCCTATGTACTGATGAATCCGCGTCTTATCTTAGCCGTTATTGCCGGCGGTATGACAGGTGTATTCACTCTTACTATGTTTAATGCCGGTCTTATCTCCCCTGCATCTCCCGGTTCTATCTTTGCCGTTTTAGCCATGACGCCTAAGGGCGCATACGTCGGTATTCTTCTGTCTGTTGCTGCTGCTGCTGCTGTTTCTTTTGTCGTGGCTTCTGTCTTAATGAAAACACAAAAAAGTGTTGCTGGAGATGAAGATGCACTGGAAGAAGCGGCAAACCAAATGCGCGACATGAAGCAGGGCGCTAAAGGTCAAGCAACAGCAAATGCTCGCGTTGATATGTCTGCCGTTAAAAAAATCATTGTTGCTTGTGATGCGGGCATGGGATCAAGTGCGATGGGCGCAAGTCTGTTACGCAAAAAAGTGCAGGCTGCAAATTTAGATATTGAAGTTATTAATACTGCTATCAATGATTTGCCCGGCGATGTTGATATTGTTGTTACCCATAAAGATTTAACCGACAGAGCACGTAAACATGCGCCAAATGCACAGCATATTTCATTAACTAATTTCTTGGATAATGCGATGTACGATAGTTTGGTTAAAGATCTTACATCTGCCGGCAGCGCACCAGCCGCAAACAGCCAGACAGGTGAAGCAAAAAAGTCTGAAGGTCCTCTGAAGTTAACCGATAAAAATATCTTCTTGGGACTAAAGCCGACAACCAAGGAAGAGGCTATTAAATTTGCCGGTGAGCAGTTGGTTGCTTTGAACTATGTTGAACCTGAATATGTACAAGGTATGTTTAATAGAGAAAAATTAGTATCAACCTATTTAGGTGAATCGATTGCGGTTCCTCACGGTACTATTGAAACAAAAAAACATGTCCTTAAAACCGGCATTGTATTTTGTCAGTACCCGGCAGGTATTCAGTGGGGGGAAGATGAAGATGATGTTGCTATTCTGGTGATTGGTATTGCAGCACAGGGTGATGAACATATTCACGTTATCACGGCCATCACCAATGCACTTGATGATGAAGAAGCAATAGAATGTTTAAAAACAACAGTCAAGAAAGAAGATGTACTGAAAATTTTAACTCACTAGACGCTCCTTAAGCCGGCTGCTTCATTTGAGGCAGCCGGCTAAATATTCATGGCTGGATTTTCTAGCCTCTTTTAAATTTAGGGAAATAGCTATTATGAAAGCGATACATTTTGGCGCGGGTAATATTGGCCGTGGTTTTATTGGTAAAGTTTTATCGGATGCGGGTATTCAAGTCACCTTTGCCGATGTCAATGAAACTGTGGTTAACGCCCTGATAGCGAGAAATGAATACGATGTAAAGGTTGTTGGTGAGGACTGTGTTGTTGAAAAAGTAACTAATGTTACTGCTGTTAATTCAACCAGCCCTGAGATTGTTAAATTGATTGCCGAGGCTGATTTGGTGACCACAGCGGTAGGCCCTACAGTATTAAATATTATTGCAAAAACAATTGCCGATGCTATCGAGTTACGTTTAAACAGCGGTAATAATTCCCCGTTAAATATTATTGCCTGTGAAAATATGATCCGTGGTACCAGTCAGCTAAAAGAGGAGGTCTTTAAATATCTGCCCGAGTCTTTGCATGCTCAATCTGAGCAGAGCATTGGTTTTGTTGATTCTGCTGTTGACCGTATTGTGCCGCCGGCTGAAGCGGGAGAAACGGATCCGTTGGCGGTGACCGTTGAAAGTTTCAGTGAATGGATTGTTGATAAAACACAGTTTAAAGGTGAAATTCCAACCATTAAAGGGATGGAATGCACTGATAATTTAATGGCCTTTGTTGAGCGTAAATTATTTACTTTAAATACCGGGCATTTAATCACCGCGTACTTAGGTGTGCTTGCCGGTCATAAGACCATTAAAGAATCAATTGAAGATGATGCTATCCGCAGTGATGTGACTGCTGCTATGCAGGAAAGCGGTGAAGTGTTAATACGCCGCTATGGGTTTGAGCGCGAAGCCCATGCGGCTTATATTCAAAAAATATTAGGGCGTTTTGCGAATCCCTATTTACGTGATGAGGTGGATCGTGTTGGTCGTCAGCCAATCCGTAAATTAAGTGCAAACGATCGTTTAATTAAGCCTCTCAATGGCACATTAGAGTACGGCTTACCTAATGCGCATTTAATTAAAGGTATCGCTGCGGCATTCCTATATAAAAATGATCAAGATCCTCAAGCCGTTGAGTTACAAGCCATGTTTGCTGAAAAGGGGTTAGCTGCAACATTAGCGCATTATTCCGGGCTGGCTGTTGACAGTGAAACTGTTAAACTAGTCGAGCAAGCTTACCAAAGCTTAAAATAATGACTCAATCCCAGTGCCGCTTTTGCGGCACTTATTTATTCCATTAGAAAAATTATGCCAAAATTTGCCCGCTTAAAATTTGATATTGATATTGTAGAAACGCTTTCGGAAGCGGAAACGGCCTATGATTTTTTTACCGCCAGTTTTGACCTTTTTGAAGATGCCGTTGATATCTTGATTCAAAATGTGTTTAGAAAAGATGATTATGCGGTGAAATATGCTGTTGAACCTTTATTAAGCAGTGATGGTCCATTGGCACATTTACCTATTCGCATCAAACTGTTATATGGATTGGGATTGCTATCTCAGGACTCCTATCAGGATATTGAGAAGTTTATTGCGTTAAAGGAGTTTGTTCAGTCAGAAGGTCAATCAATAGAGTTTCTTTCGCCTGTGCTTCTTGAACGCTTAAATGCTATTAGTGCTGTGGCTAAAATTCTGCCTCCCAACTTAGATAATAATCAATTAGAAGAAAATTCTTATTTTATTGTGCAAATGAAACTGGAGCAGAACAGACAGGTCATTAAGTCGTCATTGATTCTGGCGATCACTGAAATCATCAAAGAACTGCATAGAGAGACCCCATTAAGCTAAATTCCTCGCCTTGACCCAAATTATCTTAGACTGGGCAAAGAAAGTCTCTTATTAGTGCTCATTGAGATGCTGATCCCTTGATCGCTTATTTTTTTATTGTAATACCAATTCCGTCCATTTAGGTCTCGTCAGGATCTGTTTTCAACCGCATTAATAAACAGAATATGAGCGGATTGAGTATTATATTCAGCATTAATTTACTTCATTACCATTGACTTTCCCAGAAGCAAAACAGTTTAAGTTATCCAGGGTTGTATGTGCAATGCTGGTTAAGGCTTCTTTGGTTAAAAACGCCTGATGACCCGTAAAAATGACATTGTGGCATGAAGATAAACGGCGAAATACATCATCGGTGATAATCTCATTGGAATGATCGTTAAAAAACAGTGAGTCTTCTTCTTCGTAAACATCTAAGCCTAATGCGCCTATTTTTCCGCTTTTTAATGCATCGATTGAATCTTTGGCATTTAATAAAGCGCCGCGACTGGTATTAATGATCATCACTCCCTCTTTCATTTGCGCAAAAGATTCACTATTAAGCAGGTGGTAATTATCGTCAGTTAAGGGGCAATGCAGGGTGATAGCATCACTGCGTGTAAATAATTCTGTCAGTGAAACATAATTAGCGCCAAGTTCAATTGCCTGTGCTGAGGGATAGGGGTCATAAGCTAATATCTTACAGCCAAATCCCTTCAGGATACGCATGGTGGCAACCCCAATTTTTCCTGTGCCGATAATCCCCATGGTTTTACCAAACATATTAAACCCGACTAATCCATCGAGGGAAAAATTGGCATCCCGGGTACGTTGATAAGCTTTATGAATACGTCTGTTTAAGGTCATCATTAAGGCGATAGCGTGTTCGGCAACGGCTTCCGGGGAATATGCCGGAACGCGCATTATGGTCAGGCCTAATTTTTTGCTGACCGCTAAATTTATATTGTTAAAACCGGCACAGCGCATCACTATTAACTTGATACCCAGTTTTGCGAGTTCAGTTAATACCGGAGCTTCGAGATCATCGTTTACGAATGCACAGACAGCATCATAACCCTTAGCCAGTTGGCTGGTGTGAACATCTAAGCGGGTATCAAAATACTTAATCTGTATTGGATTTTGTTGAGCAGTTAACAGCGGATCAAAATGTTTAATATCATAACTGCGTGTACTGAACATGGCAACTTTCATAATAGAATTCCCAAGATAGATAAAAAATAAGATGCTTGTGTTATAGCTGGTTTTACAGACTTGAGCAAAACAAATCAATTTTCAAAGGTAGTATATGATGAGAAAATTAACCTCCTGTTGTCAAATAGTCTCGTTTTAGGTTAACCCTTGTCTGAAGATGCAGAGCCATTTATCAGGCTGACTACCTTGCTTCCTGAGGTTGCTGATTTTTGACAGGCAAAGCAAATGAAGACACAGTGGTATAGTTAACAATACTTCCTGAAATTTTATCTGTAAAGCTTTAGAGGAATTACCGCCAACCGGCAGAATGTTTTTTGCACTTTTTTTAATTATTTTGCTGTTTTTTCAAACGCTGCTAAGTGGAGTTTTTTATGCATCTGTGTTTTTCGATAACCGCACATGGCTTTGGACATGCCGCAATTTCATGCGCTGTTATTAATAAAGTAAAAGAACAACACCCTGATATAAAAATCACTGTGCTCAGTTTGGTCTCTAGGGTTTATTTGCAGTCGCGGCTCTGCTGCGAGTTCAATCTGATCCCGCTGGGCAATGATTTTGGTATGTTGATGGTGTCTCCCGTGGAGGTGGATATACAAGCAAGTGCACTTAAATATTTATCTCTGTATGACAACTGGCAGCAAGCCGTTGAGCAGGAGAAGCTGATTTTAGAACAGATTAAACCAGATTGTCTGATCAGCAATATATCTCCCATTAGTTTGCATGCGGCGATCCAATTAAAGATTCCGACCGCTTCGGTTGCGCCTTTTAATTGGGCTCAAATTTATCATGCATATTGCCTTGATCCCGAACAACCTGAGCTCAACAAGGCAAAATCTCTTTTTGATAAAATGGTCTCAATTTATCAACAGGTTGATTTCATTTATAAACCTTTGCCCTCGGTGCCCTTTATTCGGGCAAAGGAAATACAGGTAGGCAGCATTTGTCACCTCCCACCGGCCCCTGCACAGTTACTGCAAAAATTACCTGCTGGTATAAATAAAATTGGCTTAGTGGCACTGGGTGGCTTACCGATGCGGCTGGATCTTCAGAATTGGCCCCGTATAACCGGGTGGCATTGGCTGGTGGATCAGAACACTGATCAGTTGCGCGATGATATGAGTCAATTAACTGAGTTACCCTTTTCTTTTTTAGAGATACTTGGCAGCTGTGATCTTATTTTAACAAAACCTGGATACGGTACTTATTGTGAAATTGCGGCTATAGCCCAATATCAAAAAGTAAGGGTTATTAGTCTAGAACGTCCGGATTGGCCGGAAACACCCTTTTTAAATCAGTTTTTAAGTGCACTGGTACCTTTTGCTGAAGTTAAGCTTTCGCTGCTCAGCGGCGCATATTTAACAACAGTCATTAAGCAATTGGAGAGGCTTGATTATCCACCTGCTCAGTCTGGTGAAGATGGGGCGTTGCAGTTAGTCAGCCATCTGCTTGGGCAGTTGGATAAGGGGTAGATGATTATTTTGATATTTGAATTAAAAAAAGCCAGTTAAGTGAGGGACTTAACTGGCTGAGATTGAATATTTTATTATAGATTAAACAAGCAGTTTGTTTAATTGTGGTCCGGCAGGAACAAGGGCTAGCCCCTCTACTTTATCGGTATAACGGGCAAAGTTAGTAATAAACAGCTCTGCTAACTCTTCTGCTTTTGTCTCCCAATCTGCAGGCGTTGCATAGGTATCGCGCGGGTCAAGGATTGAGCTGCGCACACCGGGTAAAGCTAATGGCACTTCCAGGTTAAAGTATGGGATTGTTTTAGTGGGTGCTTTTTCAATAGATCCATCTAAGATCGCATCAATAATAGCACGGGTATCCTGGATTGATATGCGTTTGCCGCTGCCATTCCAACCGGTATTAACCAGGTATGCGTCAGCGCCACTTGCTTCCATACGTTTAACTAACTGCTCAGCATATTGTGTTGGGTGCAGCATTAAAAATGCAGCCCCGAAACAAGCAGAGAAGGTCGGTGTTGGCTCTGTAATACCACGCTCAGTACCCGCTAATTTTGCGGTGAAACCCGACAGAAAGTGATATTGCGCTTGCGCTTTAGTCAGTTTGGAAACAGGGGGTAAGACACCAAAGGCATCAGCAGTCAAGAAAATGACTTTCTTGGCATGGCCGCCTTTCGATACAGGTTTTACAATATTTTCAATATGATAAATTGGATATGAAACACGTCCATTTTCAGTTTTACTCGCATCATCATAATCGACTACACCATCAGGGCCAACCGCGACATTTTCGAGCAAGGCATCACGTCTAATAGCATGAAAAATCTCAGGTTCAGCTTCTTCGCTTAAACGGACGGTTTTAGCGTAACAACCACCTTCAAAGTTGAACACACCCTCATCATCCCAGCCATGTTCATCATCACCAATTAATTTTCGTTTTGGATCCGTTGACAGGGTCGTTTTACCGGTACCCGATAAACCAAAGAAAATGGCAGTATCGCCAGCTTCACCCACATTTGCAGAACAATGCATAGATGCCATGCCGTTAAGGGGTAACAGGTAGTTCATCACTGAAAACAACCCTTTTTTCATTTCTCCGCCGTACCAAGTGCCACCTATTAGTTGAATCTTTTCCGTAAGATTAAAAGCAACAAAGTTCTCAGAGTTTAATCCGTGAGAACGCCACTCCGGATTGGTGGTTTTAGAGCCATTCATCACAACAAAATCTGGTTCAAAATCAACAAGTTCTTCTGCCGTAGGGCGGATGAACATGTTGGTTACAAAATGTGCCTGCCAGGCAACTTCCATAATGAAACGCACTTTTAAGCGGGAGTTTTCATTGGCACCGCAAAAAGCATCAACAACAAAAAGTCGTTTAGTGGAAAGGTCTTTGGTGACTAATTCTTTTAAATAATCCCAAGTTTCCTGATCAATAGCTTTATTATCATTTTTACCCTGGTCACTCCACCAAACCGTGTCGCGAGTTGTCTCATCTTTGACAATATATTTATCTTTTGGGGAACGACCGGTAAAAATACCCGTGTCAACCGCAACCGTACCATTTGATGTGACGGTACATTTTTCAAAACCCTGTAAGTTTTCTGCCGTTTCTTCTTCAAAGAGTTTTTCATAACTCGGATTATAGATAACTTCAGGAGCGTTCGTGATACCGTATTTGCTTAATGTTTCAACAGAAAAGGTGTTCGTCATTGCCATGTTCAATTGCCCTCGGGTAGTGTTTATTTAATGATTATTGTCTAACCATTAAACTGGATGAAAATGATACCGACAGGGTAAGGTATTAGAGGATGACTTTAGGAGATCTAGCTCAAATAATGAGATGTTTTTGTTAAAAAAAAAGCATTTAGGTCAATATAATGTGAAAGTTACTCGGTTTTTGTGTTAATCAGCTGCTTTTCTGATTTAAAGCAGCTATTCCTTAGTCATCTATTGTTAGTGTTGCATGCCATGTTCGTCATTTAACAATATTTGTAAATCATCCTTCTCAAAGTGATAATTGCTGGCACAGTATTCACAGTGCATATCAATACTGCCCTGTTCATTCAGCATTTCAAGGATCTCATTCGCTGTGATTGAAGCCAGCGAGGTTAAACAGCGTTCTTTTGAGCAGCTGCATTTAAAGCTAATTGGCTGGGCTTCAAACAAACGCACTTTTTCTTGATGATATAAACGATACAGTAACTCACCGTTTGCCAAGGTGTAGAGTTCTTCTTCTTTCACCGTAGAAGCTAATGCAGAAAGGTGCTGAAAATCCTGTTCATGGTTCTCATCAACAGCAGGCAGCGTCTGTAATAATAAACCTGCTGCCTGTGCTTTGTTTTTGACACTGGCGTGCAAAATGATCCGCGTTGCTAATTGCTCCGATTTAATAAAATAATCCTCTAAACATTCACTTAAGGAATCTTTCTCCAAAGCAACAATCCCTTGGTAACGCTCTCCCTCTTCAGGTGAGATAGTTATCATTAAATGTCCTTTACCAACCAGTTGTTTAAAGGATAAATCCGAAGTGTCGCCTGTCACAGTTGCTGTGCCGCGCACTTCCAGATTTTGATTGGCGTTTATGACCGCCGTATTTAAAGGACCGTCACCCTGTAACTGCACGGTAATTTTACCCGCGAATTTTAATGTTGCCGTTATCAGACTGGTTGCGATTAACAACTCACCAACAAGATTAGCGACTTCAGCACTATAATTATGTTTTTTAATGATTTCGTTAAAGCTATTGTGGGCCCGGGCTATTTCACCCCGAATTTGGTAGTCATCAAAAATAAAGCGTTGTAGTTGGTCGTTCATGGTCTTTTACTCTCTGTTAAAGGCGTTTTTGTTTGGTCATAAATAAGACTGTGCATTGTTTTATTGGCGTTGCACGGGTCATTATTGGGCGAAACTAATCGTAGTTTGCTGTGTTACGTTGTACTTTTGCCTGGATTAACTCTCTGCGCTGTTTTTTATTTGGTTTTTTATCTGGATGCGGTGCATTTTGTAAACTTAGTTTACGTAAAGTTTGGTATTCTTCTCGTTTTTTTATACTGTCAGCTGTTTCTTTATATAAGGTTTCGGCAATAGGTGCTGCGCGGCGTTGATCAGATAAAATCTCTACTGAAACTTGTTTTGTCAGATCGCCCTGGCGGATTGATAATATTGCACCCAGTTCGACTATCTTACTCGCTTTAGCCCGCTGTCCGTTAAAGCGTACTTTGCCGCCCTGGATCATATCTCGCGCCGTGCTGCGTGTTTTGTAAAAACGGGCTGCCCATAACCACTTATCTAAACGAATCTTTTTATCAGTCATTTTTCAACCTTTATTGATGAACCTTGAGTATAACAAATTAGCATTTTTCACCATGATTTTTTTGTCTATACTCAATAAATAGGCCATAGCCTGTTTGTGCGATGGTCAAGTTTAGCTTTTTTATTGTCTGCCATTTTGCATTTATGTACTTGTCAGATAGATAGAGTTAATATAGGGACAATATAGCTTTTAGTCATAAGCTACGGGAATAAGTTTATTTAGGAGAATCGGGGTTTTCTGCTAAATAAAAAAGTGACAGGGTATAACTATTACTTTTATCTGCTTCCTCTCAATCAAGAATTCTAAATCAAACAGGATGTTTTAGTGCCGTTATCCATTTTTTTACAAAAACTGCCAAACATAGTACTGCTCTTGTTAAGTGCTTTGTTAGCATACCAGCTTGCCCTGTTTACATGGTCTTTATTGCCTGTCGAAAAATCTGCTGTGCAGTGGACTGCGCCCGAAATAACCGGGCTAAAGAGTGCGAATAACATTGATTCTAATAAGCTCAAAGAGCTGCAGCTTTTTGGGAAAATTGTGTCCCCTGGTGCAGGAGCCAAAAAAGGGGTATTGCCCGATACAATGAGTGTCACAAAACTGAATTTAACCTTGGCCGGTGTGGTTGCTGCCACGGACCCATCATATTCGAGCGCAATTATTGCCAACAAGGGAAAACAGGAGAGTTATTTTATTAACTCTAAGATTGAAGGCACCAGTGCTTCCGTTTATGAAATTTATGAGGATCATATCGTTCTTGATGAAAATGGTAGTTACCAGGTGTTAATGTTGGATGGACTTGAGACGGGTAACTCACAACCCCCAAAAAACGCTCAGCCCCCTATAGAACCCCCGGTGCGCGCGACATCATCGAATGAAATTAATTTAGACCGTGGCGAAATATTAAAAGATCCCAGTAAGTTAACTAACTACATTAATATTTCCCCAGTGCGGGAAGGAGGCGAAATTAAAGGTTACCGGCTCACTCCGGGTAAAGATCCTTCGTTGTTTGAACAGGCCGGTTTAGAAAATGGAGATTTAGTCGTTGAACTAAATGGTGTTGACCTGACCAATATGGCTGAGTCGATGTCTTTAATGAAAGAATTCCCAACGATGACAGAGATTAGCTTAACGGTTGATCGCGAGGGTCAGTTATATGATCTGTATTTTAGTATTCCATAGTTTTACAGGCATGGATGATGAGCGCAGCAAACTATTTTAGAACGAAAATCGTTAATTTGCCGTTACAGTAATAATTTGGAGTTTTAATAAAGATGAACACTTTCTGGGTACAAAAAAAATTATCTAAGCGCTTAATTTTAAGTTTGTTGGTTGTAGTTATTTGCGCGATCAATGCTGGGCGTGTCTCTGCCACTGAATATTCGGCTAGTTTCAAAAATGCGGATATTAATGAGTTTATTAACATTGTTGGTAAAAATTTAAATAAAACCATCATATTAGATCCGACTGTGCGTGGCAGCATCAATGTACGCAGTTACGATTTGTTGAATGAAAAACAGTATTATCAGTTTTTCTTAAATGTGTTAGAGGTTTATGGTTTCGCCGTTGTTGAAATGGAGAACGGCATAGTCAAAGTGGTTAAATCTAAGGATGCTAAAACAGCCGCTATCCCTGTTGTTGATGACGGCACAACCTATGCTGGAGACCAAATGGTGACGCGGGTAGTGCCTGTCACTAACGTTTCCGTGCGTGAATTAGCGCCTCTGTTAAGGCAATTAAATGATAATGCCGGCGGTGGTAATGTGGTGCATTATGACCCTTCCAACGTATTAATGATCACCGGCCGAGCAGCTGTTGTTAATAGGTTGGTCGAGATTGTCAATCGGGTCGATAAAGCGGGCGACCAGGAAGTTGATATAATCAAACTTAAATATGCCAGCGCACTGGAGATGGTTAAAATTGTCGATGCGATTCAAAAATCGGGTGGCGCCTCAAAAAATACTACGCCGACTGTTTTGCTGCCCAGACTCGTGGCTGATGAACGCACCAATTCTCTTATTATCAGCGGTGAACCTAAAACCCGATCCCGGATTGTTAAATTAGTTAAATCATTAGATGATAAATTATTGAATGAGGGTAATACGCGTGTTTTTTACCTTAAATATGCAAATGCTCAGGAAGTGGTTGATGTTTTAAAGGGCGTCAGTAAAAGTATTGACACCCCCCAGGGAGGCGAAGCAGGGAAATCAAGCGCTGATCAATCGGCCCTGAGTATTGAAGCGCATGAAGGGACTAATGCAATTGTTGTTTCTGCACAACCGGCCCTGATGTCATCATTAACCAGTATTATTCGTCAATTAGATATTCGCCGTGCGCAAGTGCTGGTTGAGGCAATTATCGTAGAGGTTGGTGAAAGTGATGGTATTAATCTTAGTGTTCAATGGGGAACAGCCAATGGCGGAACGCAATTTCAGGATAACGGTGTCACTACCGGTGCCATTATCGCGGGTACACAGGATAATGATGCCGCTATTTCTGCAATAGGCCAAATTTCCGGGGGAATCGCGGGTTATATAGGATCCGATTGGGGCGTTGTATTACAAGCATTGAGTGCAGCGACAACCTCCAACATATTGGCGACCCCGAGCATAACCACTCTGGATAATCAGGAAGCCAGCTTTATTGTCGGTGATGAAGTGCCGGTTTTAACCGGCTCAACCTCCAGCGCAAGTAATGATAACCCCTTCCAAACCATTGAACGTAAAGAGGTCGGTATCAAATTAAAGGTGACCCCGCAGATTAATCAAGGGGATTCAGTCCAGCTGGTTATTGAACAGGAGGTTTCAGATATTAAAAATGATACCTCCGCTGTGGATGTTATTTTTTCAACTCGTTCAGTGAAAACAACGGTATTAGCAAAATCAGGTGAAACCATTGTAATAGGTGGTTTGATTGATGAAAATGTCAATGAGATTGTTCAGAAAGTGCCTTTATTAGGGGATATTCCTCTGCTGGGTTTCCTTTTTAGATCCACTAAAAGTAGCACAGAGAAACGCAATCTAATGATCTTCCTGCGCGCATCCATTATTCGGG
>DATBNI010000560.1:0-24897 GCA_036554425.1 Psychromonas sp. | reverse complement strand
AGTAAAAATTACTCAATGATTTTAGAAACAACACCAGCACCTACTGTACGGCCACCTTCACGGATAGCGAAACGTAGACCTTCATCCATAGCGATTGGACCTATTAGTTCAACAACGAACTTAAGGTTATCACCAGGCATTACCATTTCAACGCCTTCAGGAAGCTCAACAGCACCAGTAATATCCGTTGTACGGAAGTAGAACTGTGGACGGTAACCTTTAAAGAAAGGAGTGTGACGACCACCCTCATCTTTACTTAGGATGTACACTTCACCTTCAAATTTAGTGTGCGGCTTGATTGAACCAGGTTTAGCAAGAACTTGACCACGTTCAACGTCATCACGTTTAGTACCACGTAGAAGAACACCAACGTTCTCACCGGCACGGCCTTCGTCAAGCAGTTTACGGAACATCTCAACACCAGTACAAGTAGTTTTAACTGTTGGACGTAGACCAACGATTTCAACTTCTTCACCAACTTTGATGATACCGCGCTCAACACGACCAGTAACAACAGTACCACGACCAGCAATTGAGAATACATCTTCAATTGGTAGGATAAATGGTTTGTCGATATCACGCTCAGGAAGCGGAATATAAGTATCAAGTGCCTCAGCTAGTTCAAGAATTTTAGCTTCCCATTTAGGGTCGCCTTCAAGCGCTTTAAGTGCAGAACCCTGGATAACGGGTAAGTCATCACCTGGGAAGTCATATTCAGAAAGAAGTTCACGCACTTCCATTTCTACTAGTTCAAGTAGCTCTTCATCATCAACCATGTCACATTTGTTCATGAACACAACTAAATGAGGAACACCAACTTGACGAGAAAGTAGGATGTGCTCACGCGTTTGTGGCATAGGGCCGTCAGTTGCAGCAACAACTAGGATACCACCATCCATTTGTGCAGCACCAGTGATCATGTTTTTAACGTAATCGGCATGTCCAGGACAGTCTACGTGCGCGTAGTGACGTGCATCAGTATCGTACTCGATGTGAGAGGTATTGATTGTAATACCACGTTCGCGCTCTTCAGGTGCGTTATCGATAGATGCGAAATCTTTAACTTCACCGCCGTGTGCTTTAGTTAAAACAGCAGAGATAGCAGCTGTTAGCGTTGTTTTACCATGATCGACGTGGCCGATTGTACCAACGTTTACATGTGGTTTATTACGTTCAAATTTTGCTTTAGACACAGTGTGTACCTTCTTTATCAGTTAATACCTCTCCACATGCCATCACATGGAAAGGTGCTAGTTTAATTTATTTTTTATTTCGCTTCAATAATAGCGTTAGCTATTTTTTTAGGCGCATCCGCATATTCTGAAAATTCCATCGAATAGGATGCGCGTCCTTGAGTCGCCGAGCGTAGTGCGGTTGCATAACCGAACATCTCAGCAAGCGGTACTTTAGCATGTAAGATTTTAACGCCACCTAGGCCATCATCCATACCTTCAATCATACCGCGGCGACGATTAAGATCGCCCACAACATCGCCCATCCAATCTTCCGGCGTAGTCACTTCAACTTTCATAACGGGCTCAAGAATAGTCGCATCCGCTTTTAATGCCCCATCTCTAAAGCCTATCATACCTGCAATCTTAAATGCCATCTCACTTGAGTCAACTTCATGGAATGAACCATCAAATAAAGTCACTCGCACATCCAGCATTGGAAACCCTGCTAGCACACCTTGGTTCATCTGCTCTTCACAGCCTTTGCTAACGGCAGGAATATATTCCTTCGGAACAGTATTCCCGACAATTGCGTTAACAAATTCAAAACCTGCACCCGCATCAAGCGGTTCAAGTTTAAGATGGACATGGCCATAATGGCTAGGTCCTTCACCCTGACGAATAAATTTACCTTCAACTGAAACCGTTTTACGGATAGTTTCTCGGTACGCTACCTGTGGATTACCCACGTTACAGTTCACACCAAACTCACGACGCATGCGATCTACGATAATATCCAGGTGAAGCTCACCCATACCGGAGATCAGGATCTGCCCGGATTCCTCATTCGTTTCAACACGGAAAGAGGGATCTTCGGCAGCCAGCTTCTCTAATGCGATAGTCAGTTTATCCTGGTCGGCCTTAGTTCTAGGCTCAACCGCGATTTGAATTACCGGTTCAGGAAACTCCATGCGCTCAAGAATCACTTTATGAGCAGCAGAACAAAGCGTATCACCCGTAGTGACATCTTTAAGGCCGATTGCAGCAGCGATATCACCGGCGCGCACCTCTTTGATCTCTTTACGGTCATTGGCATGCATCTGAACGATACGGCCAAAACGTTCTTTCTTCATTTTTACTGAGTTATAAACATGATCCCCTGAATTCACCACCCCTGAATATACGCGCATAAATGTTAACGTCCCCACAAAGGGGTCAGTTGCAATTTTAAACGCCAATGCAGCAAAGGGAGCTTCATCAGTCGCTGGACATTCAACTTCATTCTCTTTTTCATCCAGGCCTTTGATTGCGGCCACTTCCGAAGGAGAAGGAAGAAAGTCAATCACTGCGTCTAACACCGCCTGCACACCTTTATTTTTAAAAGCGCTGCCGCAGGTTGCCAGTACAATTTCATTGTTTAACGTACGGATACGTAAACCAGCTTTGATATCTGCTTCTGAAAGAAAACCTTCTTCAAGGTATTTTTCCATCAGGAAGTCGTTCGCTTCAGCCGCTGTATCTACAAGTTCTTCGTGCAGTTGTTCTGCACGTTCTTGCAGATCAGCCGGAATGTCGCCATATTCAAAGGTCATTCCCTGATCTGTCTCGCTCCAATTGATCGCCTTCATTTTAATCAGGTCGATCACCCCTTTAAACTCTTCTTCTGCACCGATATTCAGTTGAATTGGAACACAAGTTGCGCCTAAACGAGTTTGGATTTGTGCAACTACAGCTTCAAAGTCAGCCCCCGTCCGATCCATCTTATTCACAAATACGATACGCGGAACGTGGTATTTGTTAGCTTGACGCCAAACGGTTTCCGATTGAGGTTCAACACCGGATAAGGCGCAAAACACCACCACCGCACCATCTAATACCCGTAATGAACGTTCAACTTCGATAGTGAAATCAACATGTCCCGGAGTATCAATGATATTGACACGGTGTTGTTCGTACTGTCCCTGCATGCCTGACCAGAAGGTGGTAATAGCAGCGGCTGTGATAGTGATACCACGCTCCTGCTCCTGCTCCATCCAGTCCATTGTTGCTGCACCGTTGTGCACCTCACCAATTTTATGAGATACGCCTGTGTAGAACAATACACGCTCTGTCGTTGTTGTTTTACCCGCATCGACATGAGCAACAATCCCGATATTTCGGTAGCGCTCAATAGGTGTTGTACGTGACAAAATGATGTCCTTTTAAAGATAACTAAGCTTTATATCGAAACGAAAAGCACAAGCAAAAGCTTGTGCCAGATTCCTACCAACGGTAGTGAGCAAACGCTTTGTTAGCATCAGCCATACGGTGAACGTCTTCACGTTTCTTAACCGCAGAACCTTTATTGTCAGATGCATCAACCAGCTCACCAGCCAGACGTAATGCCATTGATTTTTCACCACGCTTACGTGATGCTTCAACTAACCAACGCATTGCTAACGCATTACGACGAGAAGGACGAACTTCTACAGGAACCTGGTATGTTGAACCACCAACACGACGAGATTTAACTTCGACGCTTGGGCGTATATTTTCAAGAGCTACTTCAAAAAGATCCAGTGCTGCTTTGCCGCTTTTATTTGCAGCTGCTTCTAAAGCACCGTATACGATTTTTTCTGAAATAGATTTTTTACCGTCAACCATTACTACGTTAACGAATTTTGCTAAAACTTCTGATCCGAACTTAGGATCTGGAAGGATTTTACGAGTACCTACGACGCGTCTTCTTGGCATCTTGTTTTCTCCGTGCGCTTCAGGAATTTACCCAAAACATATTAAATAAAAATAGTGTTTGTTTGGCCTTACTTACGGAAAAGCTTATGCTTTAGGCTTTTTAGCACCGTACTTAGAACGACCTTTACGACGTGCTGTTACACCAGAAGTATCCAGTGCACCACGTACTGTATGGTAACGAACACCCGGTAAATCTTTTACACGACCGCCACGGATCAAGATTACACTGTGCTCTTGCAGGTTATGGCCTTCACCACCGATGTACGAAGTTACTTCGAAACCGTTAGTTAGACGAACACGAGCAACTTTACGCATTGCCGAGTTTGGTTTTTTTGGAGTAGTTGTATATACACGAGTACATACACCACGTTTTTGCGGGCACGCTTCCAGCGCAGGAACGCTAGTTTTTTGAACTTTGTCCTTACGCGGATTGCGTACCAATTGTGAAATTGTTGCCATCTTTAAATAGCTCCTAAAATGTGTGTGTGAAAAATCAAACCCTTAAATAAGGGTTGCAAGAGTTTACGCTGAATACAAAAGGGAGTCAATAATTAAGCAATTGTGTTTTTGCTCACAAAATGAGGAGGGAGGCTTTAAGGCTGGAAAGCATCGAATCCACAGGCCTTCTAGCTGTTTAGCCTTCAGGCTTTGTTACCAGGCAAGTTGACTTTTATGTTGAATGACAAGATTAACAAATTGAGCATAATCACAGCCTTGACCTATCAGATTAGTCACTCCGCGCGCATCAAGATCTGCCTGCAGAACAAACAGACGATTTTGCTGGGCCAGTATCTTTAGTTGCTCAAAAAGACCATGCTGCGCATGACTTGCGACGACCGCGTCCTCCATTAACAATAACGAATCTTGTGCAGAGAGCAGATTTAAACAATGATTAATTGCCAATGTTTGAAAGGGTGATGTTTTTACCGTATGTAATATCATATCAGAAACTCAGCAGTTGATCTTGGACGTTTAATTGTTCTTGTAACTGTTGTTTATTGACCGTTTTTACATCCAGCACAAGCATCTCAGCGGTTAGGCCCCGATCCCTAAGTGATCGGTCACAAACATAGATATTTTCCACATCATAGAGTGCCAGCATCTTAAAAACGGGTTGGTAATGTTTCTGCAATATCTCCCCTGGAGCGTGCCTGCCAAGGAGCTGGTAGACACCATCATCGATAAAAAAGAGTGACAGTGATTCATTAAACGCCGACATTGCTAATGCTAAATCTAAGGATTCCCGCCCATTTGCCCTGCCGTGGGGTGAACAGCTGTTAATAATACCTATTTTTTTCTCTGCCATTTTATTCACCTAAAACTGCACTAAACGGTCACAATTAGCACTGAGCTCGGCAAGTTGTCCCAACCCACTTAACACAAATGGGACTTGCAGATTAAACTGCTCAAGCCCTAATTGCGCGCTCTCCTGCTGGGAGATTATACCGCGCCGCAGTGCCGCAGAGACACAGACTTCCAAAGGAAATTGAAACTCACTCGCCAGTGCTGCCCATAATTTAGGCAGGTTAATTTCATCGCTCGCGGGGCTGACTAACTGACTGGCGTTTAATACCCCTTCCTGATAAAAAAACACGCCGGCGATTTGATGTCCCGCCGAAATGGCTGCGGCAGCAAATTGATAAGCGCCACTGGCGCTTTGTGTGCCGTAGGGCGCAGCGCAGACCAGCAGTGAAAATTTAATTTTCTGATCAGTCATTAAACAACACTCCATCAATAGGTTACAGCTGCGAGCCGCGAGTTACTTAGCTCTCAGCTCGATACGCTTAAGCTTTGCTAATAGCAATAGCTTCAATTTCCACTAACACATCTTTAGGTAAACGTGCCACTTCAACACAAGCGCGTGCCGGAGAATTCTCCGGGAAATACTGGCTATAAACCGTATTAAAAGCAACAAAGTCATTCATATCTTTAATAAAACAAGTGGTTTTTATGACACTGTCCGCATCTGCATTTGCTGCTGCTAAAACAGCCATTAAGTTTTCCATTACCTGCTTAGTCTGCTCGCTGATCCCCCCCGCCACTATCTCCATGGTTTCAGGCACTAATGGAATTTGGCCCGAAGTAAAAACTAATTCGCCAAATTTTACAGCTTGTGAGTATGCACCAATTGCTGCCGGCGATTTAGTTGTGCTTATTATTTCTTTACTGCTCATGTTATTTCCCTTTATGTTTTTTACTGCTGGGTTGGAATGGTTGAGTTAAATAGTAACAAAAAAAAGTTTAAAAAAAAGGTGCCGAAGCACCTTTTTTATAGGCTATGGAATTAGAGATTAATCACCAAAATCAACAGCATTTAGCAAGTCAGCTAAGTTTTGTTCCGCTGTACCAGTATCTACAATTGCTTCTTCAACTTTTGGTGCAAGTTCAGCAGCTTTCGCAGCAGCTCGCGCTCTATGATGAGCGAAACCAGTACCTGCAGGAATCAGACGGCCAACGATAACATTCTCTTTCAGGCCGTGTAATTGATCACACTTGCCAGCAACAGCAGCTTCCGTAAGAACACGTGTTGTTTCTTGGAAAGATGCAGCTGAGATAAAGGACTCAGTTGCCAGAGATGCTTTGGTGATACCTAATAACTGGTAATCAAAAGTCGCAATTGCTTTACCTTCTGCTGCCAGGCGGCGGTTTTCAATCACAACACGTGCAACTTCAGCTTGTTCGCCGACTAAGAATGCAGAATCACCATTATCGGTAATTGTACCTTTACGCAGCATTTGGTTAACGATAACTTCGATATGTTTATCATTAATTTTCACGCCCTGTAAGCGGTAAACTTCCTGTACTTCATTAGTGATGTAGTTAGCAACCGGGCTAATACCACGCAAACGAAGAATATCATGCGGTGATTCAGGACCATCAGAAATAACCTCACCTTTTTCAATCTTCTCACCTTCGAAGATGTTCAGGTGACGCCATTTAGGCACCATCTCTTCATAAGCTTCACCGTTTGCCTGGGTAATAACTAAGCGGCGTTTGCCTTTAGTCTCTTTACCAAATGCAAGCGTACCGGAAACTTCAGCAAGAATGGCTGCATCTTTTGGCGTACGCGCTTCAAACAGATCGGCTACGCGTGGCAGACCACCGGTGATATCACGTGTTTTTGAGCTTTCTTGAGGAATACGTGCAACCGCATCACCCACTCGTACTTTCGCGCCATCTTCCAGACTGACGATGGCGTTTGCAGCAAGTGCATATTGAGCCGCAACTTCTGTTCCGGGAATGAACAAGTCATTACCCTCTGCATCGACAAGTTTAACCATCGGACGCAATTCTTTACCGGCATTGGGTCGTTGTGCCGGATCAATAATCACCGTACTTGATAAACCGGTAAATTCATCGGCTTGTTTGGTAATACTCAGACCTTCGATAAAGTCCAGGAACTGAACCGTACCTTCCACTTCCGTAATAATAGGATGTGTATGCGGGTCCCAGTTAGCGATGATTTCACCGGAGGTGATCGCTGCGCCATCTTGTTTCTCAAGTACTGCACCGTAAGGCAGTCTATGATTTTCTTTAGTACGACCATACTGATCAATAATGGTTAACTCGGTTGAACGAGAAGTAACAACCACTTTATCATCGGAGTTAATGACAAACTTAGCATTATGAAGTTTGATTTTACCCGTATTCTTAACCTGGATATTGTTTTCAGAAGCGGCACGAGATGCAGCACCACCGATGTGGAAGGTACGCATTGTTAGCTGTGTTCCTGGCTCACCGATTGATTGAGCAGCCATAACACCTATTGCTTCACCTTGACCGACCATATGGCCACGAGCAAGATCACGACCGTAACACTGAGCACAAGCACCAAAGTCTGTTTGACAAGTGATAACCGAACGAACCCATACTTGGTCAACGGACGATTCTTCGATAAGGTCACAGAGTTTTTCATCAAGCAGGACATTACGGGCAATTAAGACTTCGCCCTTAGTTCCCGGCTTAATGATGTCCTGAGCAACAACACGACCAAGCACACGCTCACGAAGCGGCTCAACAACATCACCCCCCTGGATAAGCGGCGTGACTAACAGACCGTCTTCACTGCCACAATCTTTTTCAGTGATAACTAAATCTTGCGCGATATCAACAAGACGACGCGTTAGGTAACCCGAGTTTGCTGTTTTAAGTGCTGTATCGGCCAGACCTTTACGTGCACCATGCGTTGAGATGAAGTACTGAAGTACGTTCAGACCTTCACGGAAGTTTGCTGTGATCGGCGTTTCGATGATTGAACCATCGGGTTTAGCCATCAGACCACGCATACCCGCCAACTGACGAATCTGTGCAGCACTACCACGTGCACCGGAGTCGGCCATCATATAAACGCTGTTAAACGAATCTTGTTGAACTTCTTCACCTTTACTATTGATAACAGTATCTTTAGAAAGGTTTTCCATCATCGCTTTAGCAACCTGCTCATTCGCACTTGCCCAGATATCGATAACTTTGTTGTAGCGCTCACCGGCAGTTACCAGACCCGCTTGGAACTGTTCTTGAATTTCAAGAACTTCGGCTTCAGCAGCTTCAACCAAGGTTTTCTTAGCAGCAGGAATAACCATATCATCGATACCGACAGAGGCACCTGACAATGTTGCATATTCAAAACCGGTATACATTAACTGGTCAGCAAAAATAACCGTATGCTTGATACCCAATAGACGGTAACAGGCATTCAGTACATTCGATATTTGCTTTTTACCCATGTTTAAATCAATCAGTTCAAAAGGTAAACCTTCCGGCATGATCAAGGATAAAATCGCACGGCCAACGGTTGTTTCAATAATGCTGGTTGTTTCTGTACGGCTCTTGTCGTCAGCAATATGAACTTGTTTTCTGCGTACTTTAACAATAGCTTGTAAACCAACAGCGCCTGCACGATAAGCTTTTTCAGCTTCTTTCGCGCTTTGGAACCACATGCCTTCGCCTTTAGCATTTATCTTAGAGCGCGTCATGTAATAAAGGCCAAGTACAACATCTTGAGAAGGTACGATAATCGGCTCACCATTTGCTGGTGATAGGATATTATTGGTCGACATCATCAAAGTACGGGCTTCAAGCTGTGCTTCAATAGTTAACGGTACGTGTACCGCCATTTGGTCACCATCGAAATCGGCATTGTATGCCGCACACACTAACGGGTGAAGCTGAATCGCTTTACCTTCAATCAGTACGGGTTCAAATGCCTGGATACCCAATCTGTGCAGTGTTGGTGCACGGTTAAGCAGTACTGGATGTTCGCGAATCACGCCTTCCAGAATATCCCAAACTTCACCACCTTCACGGTCAACTAATTTTTTAGCAGCTTTAATAGTAGTCGCAAGACCTAAAGCTTCCAGTTTTCCGTAAACAAAGGGTTTGAACAGTTCAAGTGCCATTTTCTTAGGCAGACCACACTGGTGTAAACGCAGTGTCGGTCCTACCGTGATAACAGAACGGCCGGAGTAATCTACACGTTTACCCAGTAGATTCTGACGGAAACGACCCTGCTTACCTTTGATCATATCGGCAAGTGATTTCAGAGGACGCTTGTTTGAACCGGTAATAGCACGGCCGCGACGGCCATTGTCTAATAACGCATCGACAGACTCTTGTAACATACGTTTTTCGTTACGTACTATGATATCTGGCGCCGCTAAATCTAAGAGACGTTTTAGACGGTTATTACGGTTAATAACACGACGGTATAAGTCATTTAGATCCGATGTCGCAAAACGTCCGCCGTCTAGTGGTACCAGAGGACGTAAATCAGGTGGAAGTACTGGCAATACAGTCAGGATCATCCATTCTGGTTTGTTTGCAGACTGGTGGAAAGACTCAACCAGTTTCAGACGTTTAGTTAATTTTTTACGTTTAGTTTCAGAGTTAGTAGTACCCAGCTCTTCGCGCATTTCAGCGATTTCATGATCAAGATCCAGCTGTTTTAATAGCGAGAAGATAGCTTCAGCGCCCATTACAGCTTCAAACTCATCGCCCCACTGCTCAAGCATGTCTAAATATTCTTCTTCAAGAAGAATTTGACGACGCTCAAGATCCGTCATGCCTGGCTCTACAACCACGAAAGATTCAAAATAGAGGATACGTTCTATATCACGCAACGTCATATCTAACATTAAGCCGATACGAGAAGGAAGTGATTTTAAGAACCAAATGTGAGCGACAGGTGATGCTAATTCGATGTGGCCCATACGGTCACGACGAACTTTAGATTGAGTTACCTCAACACCACATTTTTCACAAATAACACCACGATGTTTCAGGCGTTTGTACTTGCCACATAAACATTCGTAATCTTTGATAGGACCAAAGATACGCGCACAGAATAAACCTTCACGTTCAGGTTTAAAGGTACGGTAGTTAATTGTTTCCGGTTTTTTTACTTCACCAAATGACCATGAGCGGACCATTTCAGGTGATGCTAAACCAATTTTAATACCATCAAATTCTTTGGTTTTATTTTGCTGCTTTAAAAACTTTAGTAAGTCTTTCACGCTACTCTCCCATAGGAGTTAAAACTAGGCGCCTTAATTTCAAGACGCCACATATTTACTACAGCTTAATGCTTAGTTACTTTCATCTAGCTCAATGTTGATGCTTAATGAACGGATCTCTTTCAACAATACGTTGAATGATTCAGGCATGCCCGGTTCCATTCTATGGTCGCCGTCAACGATGTTTTTATACATCTTAGTACGACCGTTAACATCATCGGATTTAACCGTCAGCATTTCCTGCAGAGTGTAAGCAGCACCATAAGCTTCCAGTGCCCATACTTCCATCTCACCGAAACGCTGACCACCGAACTGTGCTTTACCACCAAGCGGTTGCTGTGTGACCAGACTGTATGAGCCGGTAGAACGCGCATGCATCTTGTCATCAACCAAGTGATTCAGTTTCAGCATGTACATATAACCAACGGTAACAGGACGTTCAAACTCAATACCTGTACGGCCATCGGTCAGTTGTAATTGACCTGATTCAGGTAAATCAGCCATGCGTAACAGCTCACGGATTTCGCCTTCGTTTGCGCCATCAAATGCAGGTGTCGCAACCGGTAACCCTTTATAAAGGTTTTTAGCTAAACGCAGTACAGCTTCATCATCAAACTCAGTAAGATCAACATGACAGGGTGCATCACCGAAAGAGTAGAGTTTCTGCACAAATTCACGCACTTTAGCGATTTCAACTTCACGCTGATCTTTGATCATCCGTTCAAGTTTTTCGCCAACACCTTTACAGGCAAGCCCTAAGTGAGTTTCCAGAACCTGACCGATGTTCATCCGTGACGGTACACCCAGCGGGTTAAGTACGATATCAACCGGAACACCAAATTCATCATGCGGCATGTCTTCAACAGGAACTATGTTGGAGATAACACCTTTGTTACCGTGACGACCCGCCATTTTATCACCGGGTTGCAGGCGACGACGAACAGCTAAGTAAACTTTAACAATCTTCTGAACACCAGGAGCAAGATCATCACCTTGAGTGATTTTACGACGTTTGATATCAAACTCTTTATCGTAATCTGCTTTGACTTCATCGTATTGCGCAATGATTTGATCTAAGTAAGACTGTTTAGTCTCATCATCAATCTGCACTTCTAACCACTGAGCACGAGGCATCTGCAGCAGACGCGCTTCATCCTGACCGGCGCCAACTAGAATCGCTAAGGCTTTTTCGTAAATTGCGTTTTCTAAGATTTTGAACTTCTCAGTTAAATCTTTCTTCGCCGCTTTAAGCTGCATCTCTTCGATTTCAAGTGCACGTTTATCTTTTTCAACACCATCACGGGTAAAGACTTGTACGTCAATAACAGTTGCGTAGGTTGAAGCAGAGACACGTAAAGAACTGTCTTTAACGTCAGATGCTTTCTCGCCGAAGATAGCGCGTAATAGTTTTTCTTCAGGTGTCAGTTGTGTTTCACCTTTAGGTGTCACTTTACCAACCAGGATATCACCGGGTTTAACTTCAGCACCCACATAAACAATACCTGATTCATCAAGTTTGCTCAGTGCGGCTTCGCCAACGTTAGGGATATCGGCAGAAATTTCTTCACTGCCCAGTTTAGTTTCACGTGCAACACATGAGAACTCCTGGATATGGATAGTAGTGAAACGATCTTCCTGGGAAACACGCTCGGAAATAAGGATTGAATCCTCGAAGTTATAACCATTCCAAGGCATGAAGGCAATCTTCATGTTTTGACCCAAAGCAAGGTCGCCCATATCGGTAGACGGGCCATCGGCCAGTACATCACCGCGAACAATTGGCTCGCCAGGTTTACAGGTTGGTTTTTGGTTAATACAAGTATTCTGATTTGAACGGGTGTATTTGGTTAAATTGTAAATATCGATACCCGCTTCACCAGGAAGAAGTTCGTTATCATCCACTTTAACAACAATACGCGATGCATCAACGTAATCAATAATACCACCACGTTTGGCGATAATTGTTACACCGGAATCTATTGCAAGACGACGTTCGATACCTGTTCCTACAAGCGGTTTATCCGCACGCAGCGTTGGCACGGCTTGACGTTGCATGTTCGAACCCATTAAGGCACGGTTAGCATCATCGTGCTCCAGGAACGGAATTAATGACGCCGCGACAGAGATAATCTGTTGCGGTGACACATCCATATAATCGATATCCGCAGGGCTCATAAAGGTAGACTCACCTTTATGACGACAAGGGATCAATTCTTCGTCCAGTAAACCATTTTCATCAATGCTGGCGCTTGCCTGTGCAATGACAAATGAACCTTCTTCAATCGCAGAAAGGTATTCAACGAGATCCGTTGGTTTACCATCTTCAACTTTACGGTAAGGTGTTTCTAAGAAACCGTAACTGTTGGTGCGCGAGAAAGTTGCCAAAGAGTTAATCAGACCAATGTTTGGTCCCTCCGGCGTTTCGATTGGACATAAACGACCGTAATGCGTCGGGTGTACGTCACGGACTTCAAAGCCCGCACGTTCACGTGTTAGACCACCAGGTCCTAATGCTGAAATACGACGTTTATGGGTTACTTCTGAAAGCGGGTTATTTTGATCCATAAACTGTGACAGTTGTGATGAACCGAAAAACTCTTTAACCGCCGCAGAAATAGGTTTCGCATTGATTAGATCCTGAGGCATAGTTGCATCAAGATCGCCTAAAGACAGACGCTCTTTCACAGCACGCTCAACACGGACTAAACCAACACGGAATTGGTTTTCAGCCATTTCACCAACACAACGGATACGACGGTTACCAAGATGATCGATATCATCAACAATGCCGTCACCATTACGGATAGCAATAAGTGTTTTCATCACACTTAAGATATCATCTTTGGATAAAATGCCGGCACCTTCATCGCCATCAATACCAACACGACGGTTGAACTTCATACGGCCGACTTTAGACAGCTCGTAACGTTCTTCAGCAAAAAACAGGTTGTGGAACAAACCTTCTGCTGCATCTTTTGTTGGCGGCTCACCCGGGCGCATCATGCGGTAGATTTCAACTAAGGCTTCAAGGCGATTACTTGAACTGTCAACACGTAATGTATCGGAAATAAATGAACCGCAGTTAAGTTCATTAGTATAGATAACATCGAAGGTTGTAATACCGGACTGAGTCAGTTCCGCTAAGGTTTCCAGCGTTAATATGTCGTTGGCATTGATAATGATTTCACCGGTTTCTTTACTGATGTAATCTTTAGCAACAACAAGATCTTTCTCTGCAATGTACTCAACCGGCACATCAAGCGTGTCGATCTTATCTTTTTCAAGCTGTTTAATATGGCGAGCTGTAATACGCTTGCCCTGCTCAACATAAACCTTGCCGTTTGCTGTAATATCAAATAACGCCATATCACCACGTAAGCGGTCGGCAATTAGCGACATTGAGATGACGCCGTCTTTGATTTCAAATTTGGTTGTGTCGTAGAATATTGCCAGAATTTCTTGTGTCGAATACTCAAGCGCTCGCAGCATAATAGTTGCGGGGAGTTTACGACGACGGTCAATACGAACAAAGAGGTTATCTTTAGGATCAAATTCAAAGTCTAACCAAGAACCGCGGTACGGAATTACGCGTGCATTATAAAGCACTTTACCAGAACTATGCGTTTTACCTTTATCGTGGTCAAAGAAGACACCCGGACTACGATGTAATTGCGAAACGATAACACGCTCGGTACCATTGATTACAAAAGTACCATTTTCTGTCATGAGCGGCATTTCACCCATGTACACTTCTTGTTCACGAATATCTTTAACCGTGCCGGCTGGTGCATCACGATCATAAATAACAAGACGTAATTTAACGCGTAATGAAGCAGAGTATGTTACTCCACGGATTTGGCATTCTTTCACATCAAATACCGGCTCACCTAGACGGTAGCTGACATATTGCAATTCTGATGTACCTGAATAACTGGCGATAGGGAAGATGCTGTTAAAAGCAGCCTCAAGACCCACTTCTCCAGTTAAATCGACTTCAATGAATCGTTTGAATGAATCTAGTTGAATCGACAACAGGTATGGTTTTTCCATCACCTGTGGACGTTTACCAAAATCCTTACGAATACGTTTTTTCTCAGTATAAGAGTAACCCATGTGGTTCCTTTGCTCGCTGATAAGTGATCATAGCTGCCTTGGTCTATTTTTAGACCTCTATTATTAGACAACGGCGAACATTATTTTCGTGTTAATGATGCGTTCTTTAACATCACCTTAAGTGTCCGACACCGTAAAAAATAATGAAAAATTACGGTATCCTATAGCGCAAAAAGGCCGGTGATTAAATAATCACCAGCCAATGCCATTTACATGGCTAATAAGTTATAAAAACTAACTTATTTAAGTTCAACAGTTGCGCCGATTTCTTCTAATACAGCTTTAAGAGCTTCTGCATCTGCTTTAGAGATAGCTTCTTTAATCACTACTGGGCAAGATTCAACTGCGTCTTTAGCTTCTTTCAGGCCAAGACCTGTAGCAGCACGAACGGCTTTGATAGCTTTAACTTTGTTGTCGCCGAATGCCGTCATTACAACGTCAAATTCAGTTTGTTCTTCAACAACTTCAGCTGGGCCAGCAGCACCAGCAACAGCAGCTGCTGCAGATACGCCGAATTTTTCTTCCATTGCTGCGATTAACTCAACAACTTCCATTACTGATAATTCAGCAACAGCATCAATGATTTGGTCTTTAGTAATAGACATGACTCAATTCCTATCTAAATATAATTAGTAAAACAGCGATTATGCTGCAGATTCTTCTTTCTGGTCGCGAATTGCAGCCAGAGTACGTACAAGTTTGCCAGCTGCAGCTTCTTTGATAGTAGCCATCAGTTTCGCAATTGCTTCGTCGTATGTTGGTAGTGTCGCTAGACGGTCAACTTGAGCGGCTTCAATAAATTCACCCTCAAATGCTAGACCCTTAATCTCAAACTGATCATTAGCTTTAGCGAAGTCTTTTAATAGACGCGCTGCTGCACCTGGATGTTCGTTTGAGAAAGCAAGGATCGTAGGACCTATAAACAGATCTGCTAGACATGCAAAATCAGTTCCTGCAAGCGCACGACGTGCTAAAGTGTTACGCATTACACGTAAGTTCACACCATCTGCACGTGCTTTTGCACGAAGTGCATTCATTTTACCAACTGTTACGCCACGTGAATTGGCAACAACAGCAGATAAAGCGATTTTAGCAGCTTCATTGACTTCAGCGACAATAGCTTTTTTGTCTTCGAGTCCTAATGCCATTTGGTTTTACTCCTGGATTCCACCGGGTTTTACCCCAGATAAACACCCTCATCAAGATTCAATCATTAATGAGGCACTTGTTCGGTAATCGGTCCAGGTAGAATAATTCTGTCTGGGGTCCGGCACCATCTACGTAGGAAATTAAGTTTAACTTAAGGTTAAACACCTACGGTCTCGGAAGGGACCTAAGGCCCTCCAAAGTAAGGCGACAAATTATACAGATAATTTATCACCTTGTATACACACATCACATTTCAATAAAATATGTTCTGTGTATGAAAATTAAGCTACCGTTGCTTTAACTGATGAAGTATCGATTTTTAGACCGGCACCCATAGTGGTAGATAGACTAATTTTTTTCAAGAATTGACCTTTAGCGCCTGAAGGTTTGCCTTTTACAAGAGCTGCCAATAGTGCTTCAAGATTTTCTCTGATTTGAACTGGTGTAAACGTTACTTTACCGATTGTAGAATGGATAATACCATTCTTATCATTACGGTAACGGATTTGACCCGCTTTCGCGTTTTTAACAGCTGTTGCAACATCAGGTGTTACTGTGCCAACTTTCGGGTTAGGCATTAAGCCACGAGGACCTAAGATTTGACCCAATTGACCAACAACACGCATTGCGTCTGGAGATGCAATTACTACATCAAAATTCATTTCGCCAGCTTTAACTTGCGCAGCAAGATCGTCCATACCAACAATATCAGCACCGGCAGCTAATGCAGCTTCTGCATTTGCGCCCTGTGTAAATACTGCAACACGAACAGTACGACCTGTTCCGTGTGGTAATACTGTTGCGCCACGAACATTTTGATCACTACGACGAGGGTCAACACCCAGGTTTACAGCTACATCAACACTTTCGGTGAATTTAGCAGACGCTAGTTTTTGTAAAAGAGCAACAGCTTCATTGATTTCATATTCTTTACTCGCGTCAACATTGTCGCGAACAGATTTCATACGTTTTGATAATTTAGCCATGATACTAGCCCTCTACTTCCAGACCCATTGAACGGGCAGAACCCGCTATACAACGTACCATCGCTTCATGATCGGCACCCGTTAAATCAGATTCTTTAATTGTTGCAATTTCTTCAAGTTGGACTTGTGTTACTTTGCCCACTTTATTTTTATTAGGAACTGCAGAACCAGATTTAATACCAGCTGCTTTCTTAAGTAAGTAAGATGCAGGTGATGTTTTTGTTACGAATGTGAACGAACGATCCGCATAAACTGTAATCACAACTGGCGTTGGAGCGCCTTTTTCCATGGCATCTGTTTTTGCATTGAATGCTTTACAGAATTCCATGATATTAACACCGTGTTGACCAAGAGCAGGACCTACTGGTGGTGACGGGTTAGCCATACCAGCTTTAACTTGCAGCTTGATATATGCTTGTACTTTTTTAGCCATAATATTACTACCTATATTTGGGTGTAGCGCTATTTTCCGAATGAAGATAGCTTCCCGATTAAAAAGGGCGGCAGATTATAACTATAATCTACCGCCCTTCACAAGATCTTTTGCTGTTTTTTTAACCTTTAAGGCTAGTTTAACCGCTTTTGCTAATAATTAACTGTCTTTTTCTACTTGAGCAAAGTCTAAATCAACCGGAGTTGCACGGCCGAAGATAGAAACTGATACTTTCAAGCGGCTCTTTTCATAGTCAACTTTCTCAACCGTTCCGGTGAAATCGACAAAAGGACCTTCAGTAACACGTACAATTTGACCCGCTTCAAACAAGGTTCTTGGTCGCGGAGAATCATGTGACTCTTGCAGACGATTAAGAATATTATCCACTTCTTTTTTAGAAATAGCGGCTGGACGCTCTTTAGTTCCACCAATGAAACCCATTACACGATCGATGCTTTTCACTAAATGCCAGCTTTGATCATTCATGGCCATTTCTACCAAAACATAACCCGGGAAGAATTTACGTTCGCTTTTGCGTTTTTGTCCGGCTCTCATCTCCACAACTTCTTCCGTTGGGACTAAAATTTGGCCAAAGTAATCTTCCATTTTATTTAATTTAATATGTTCGATTAATGTTTTTTGTACACGCCCTTCATAGCCTGAAAATGCTTGCACTACATACCATCTCTTTTTTTGTAGCTCTTCTGACATATTAAATCCTTAAATTGCGGTGGTAATAAATGCGACTAGGCGAACGAGTACGCCATCAAGACCCCATAAAATCAGGCCAACAATTGCTGATACGGCGAGGATAATTAATGTTGTTTGCACCGTTTCTTGACGCGTAGGCCAAACCACCTTGCGTACTTCTAAACGAGCCTCTTTAGCAAAGTCGATGAATATTTGTCCCTTTTCTGTCATAACTGCAGAAAAGACTGCAAGTGCAGCTAACAGTAGTAAAATGCCTACACGGACTAAAATATTGAGTGTGTCACCAAGCATATAATTACCAACAATAATTGCCGCCAATAATACAATTGTAACACCCCATTTAAGACCGTCGAATGAACTTTTTTTGTTTTCAGTATTCATTGTACTCATAACGCGTTGACCCATTGTTGAATTAATCATCTTTTCTGTGCAAAAAGACACTGTCTGAGGCATCAAATTAACTCGTTTTGCTGTAAAACGCAGTGTAAATTCACACCTAAAAATTAAAGCTCGTCAGTATAAGGATTTTTATTGCTTTTGTAACGCAATAATCCTTACTTTTTACAGAAAAAGAACTTTTTGAGAAAACTTGATCAACTTACTGTTGCCAATATATTAGGTTATTAGCGGCGTAAAAAACAGTTTGCTGTTCTTTTGCCACTCCTATTATCCCATCGTAATCCTAAGCTTGCTGTTTAGATTTCATTGATATTGCCTGATGCTGGTTGTCATGCAGCCAGTTTTTAAGTTCGCTCAAGGGCATGGGTTTAGCAAAATAATAACCTTGAATCTGGCAACATCCTAAATCCACTAATCTATCCAGCTCGACTTGGGTTTCGACGCCTTCAGCAATAATATTCATGCCCAACTCTTTGCCTATATTGATCATATTCCTGACCATAACATCATCTCCCGTATTGAGCGGAGTCACAAAGCTGCGATCAATTTTCAACGTATCAAAGGGCAGTGATCTCAAGCGGTCCAGCGAAGAATGCCCCGTGCCAAAATCATCTAAATGAAATTTAAAACCCAGCTCAAGGAGCTTTTTCACCATAGATAAAATATCAGTTTCCGCCTCGATCACCATGCTTTCCGTCATCTCTAAATGGATAGCCGACGCGGGCAAGTAATATTTATTCAAGCAGGAGGTGATCTCTGTAATTAAATCCGAATCGCGAAATTGTCTGACCGATAAATTAATATTACATTGAAGATTTCTGTGCTTTAGTCTTAACTGCTGAAGTGCAGATCCAACCTGGTCAAAGACTTGTCGCCCCAGAATAGTGATCATTCCCGTAGCTTCGGCAATATTAATAAACTCATTGGGTGAAATATATTCGCCATCAAGTGACCAGCGTGACAGCGCCTCCATGCCCACCACTTCTCCGCTGATAGCATTGACTATAGGTTGAAACCAGACCTCAAGCTGATGGTCGTTAAGCGCGGCTTGCAGAGCTTGCTCTAACTGCATACGTCGAGAAACAGTATCAAGCAGCGCCATTTTAAAAACGACCGCTTGCCCTTTACCGCGCCTTTTGGCTTCGTACATCGCTAAATCGGCATTTCTGATCACATTTTCTTTGCCGAGCATCGCGCTGACTGCCGTGAGTCCGATCGAAGCCCTGATCCTAAAATCACTACCACTATGTTCGAAGGGCCGGGTTATTTCCAGCAGTAACCGCACGGCATAAGAGTGAGCCATCTCCAGTCCGACGTCATTGAGCAAGATAGCAAACTCATCACCGCCTAAACGAACAACGGTATCGTAATTGCGTACTTGTGAGAGTATACGCTGAGAAATGAGTCTAAGGATATCATCTCCCGCGGTATGTCCCAATCCGTCATTGAGTAATTTGAATTCATCGAGATCAAGAAGTAACAGGGTACTGAAAAAATCAGGATGGCGTTGATGGCGATTCATATTGGCGTCGAGTTGTGCCATCAATAAGCGCCGGTTACCTAACTCCGTAAGCGGGTCATGCTCGGCAAGAAATTTCAGATCTCTATGCCTCACTTCCACTTCTATCATTAATTCATTCAAAGCCAATGCAAGATTATCAAGTTCGTCCTTATTTTTAATCGGCCAACGTACCGGCTTCTGCGGTGACAGTCGACGCTGTTCGGCAAGCTTCGAGAAAATACGCAGTCTTTTCAGGATACTAAAATGAAGGGTTAGATAAACACCCAACAGTGAAAACAGTGTCAGACCCACAATACTTACCCCCAATAGCATAAAGGTCATGTCGCGCTCTTTTTTTAAATGTGTCTCTCCCTGTATTTGAATCATGGCAGGAAAATTATCCAGGCTTTTGCTCACCACCCAAGCAGGCTCGGCGAACTGTAATAAATGGGGTAAGTGCCGCACCTTAAAGTCAGCGCTGCCACCCTCGTGCTGCGGCAGTAAATTAAAATTAACAGAGGTTAGCGTACTAAATCCATCCAATACGGCGCGATCAAAATGACGCAAAAAAAACAGGAAGCCACTCGGGGCTCTTAATTCTAGAGAGTCTGTGATGGCCACACCAGAAATTAAAATGGCTTGCCCATTAAACCAAAATAACGCTGTGTTGGCTGTGTCTCTATCGGCAGTCATTAATGCCGGTAACAAGGGATCTAATGTGGCTCTCATGCCTGCGGGCATAGGAATAAGAGAGCCATCGGAAACTATCATCGGAGCAGTGGCGAAAGAGCCATCGAGTTTGCTGACAAGATAACCGCTGACCTGAATGTTGGTCAGCGACACCGGGATAAAGTTTTCTTCTATAAGAGCAGAATTGTTGCCTAACACAAAGGCTTCTGTTTGATCCCAGTGGGCATAGTCTTTGAGTAACGATTCAAATGCGAGTTGGTTCTGTTTTAGTACGCCGCTAACTCTCTGCAATTCATTTTCATAAAAACGAACGTCGAAAGCATCGAAACTTGTGTCAAGTTGGTTATATGCGCCCCACCAAAACAATCCGCCGACACTGCTTAATAGCCCTGCCATACAAATTAACATGCACTGACCAAGCCTGGTCTGATGCGTTTTTCTGTATTTTAACACTCGGCCCATGAGTTTCGTCATCAGGATAAGATAGCTGATACTTAAAATTGAACCCTTTGCTGAATGGGGCATCCATAAACTCCTCGAATAGAGTGATGGAATATATAAAATATCCCATGGGAAACTTTACTTTTTTTGCTCTAGAGATAGAAGGGTAAGTTAGTTACGTAAAAAGTGACAGTTTACTTATCTTTTTATTATATTTTATTTATAAAAAATGAGGGAGTGATTGTTCTACTTCTTCACCAAAAAAGGCAGCCCGGCTTTCGCTGTTGCACATCTTTCTGTGAAGTGTGGCTTAGGGCCTGTTTATCTTTCGGGGTTGTTTTTGCAGCAGATTGTGCGCCATAAGTTGCACTTGTCCGGTTGAAGAATATCACAGTCGGCACTGAACTACCGGACGCGACTAGGACGTCAGTGAATATGTATTGTAAGGCCGAACTCGAACAATGCTTGCCGGTTAAGGCAGAAAGGTCGCTCCGGCATAAATGTGGCTAGAGCCATTTTCCCGTTCAGGAGTACAAGCAGTTACAATTTTCCTCCACCCGAAAGCCATAAGACTAAATCCAGCTTTAAAAATAAGACTAGCACCATCTGGATAGCGGTCATGCCCAGCCTTCCCTGTATGTAAAAACCATGTCAGGTTAAATGCCTTTTACCTAAGCAGATAGTCTATTGAGTTTTTTCCAGGTAGTGGCTTTCACCTTTTTCATTTGCTCACCACCGCGTGCCAGTAATGTCTGACTCGCCTTCTGATATTTTCGTATTGCCGCGTTGCATTAATCTTTTATCCTCAGCTATTTTTTCCTCGCCATTCTCCCAATTTTTTGCAATTTGATTCAACTTAGTGGCGCTTTTGCAGTGCACCCGGTTAGGTTAACTAATACTGCTAGAAGCAAAATCAATATCGTTTTTTCATAGAATAGCTTTAACAAAAGAACATAAAATGTAACTGCCCGCATTAATAAACCGATAAACTTGCCAATGCTCTATATTATTGCGCGCGCTGATACGTTTGTTATCTGCTCTGCCTGAGCGCATACTTATATTACCCTCTTGAAAGCAACCAATAACGGCAGGCGCTGTTAATTGCCAATTAATCTAAGGAAATACAGATATGAACTATCAAACAGTATTTATTACTGGCGCTACAAAGGGCCTGGGTCGGGCACTAGTGATGGATTTATGCAGCAAAGGATATCAAGTATTTGCCAGCGGACGTGATGAAACTCAACTGCAACAACTTATGCAACAAACAGGTTGCTTAGGGGTCAGTTGCGATCTCAGCCAGGCTGAAGCGGTAGCGGAACTTTTTCAGAAGGCAACCCAGGCGTTGGGCCATATTGATGTGCTGATCAATAATGCCGGAATGAATTCACGAAAATGCGAACTGGCCGAGACGACACTGGAGGAGTTTGAACAACAATATGCTGTCAATTTGCGTGCGCCTTATCTGCTTTGCCGGGAAGCGATGCAGCAGATGTTACCTAAAAAACATGGTTATATCATCAATATTGTCAGTACGGTAGCTAAACGCAGTAATCCCACTATGAGCATTTATACGGCAATGAAACAGGGCTTTGCCGGGCTCAATAACGTCCTGATGAAAGAAGCCCAGCCCCATGGTATCAAAGTGACCGCCATTTACCCCGGGGGAATAAATACGACTTTCCGCGAGCAGGCACGTCCGCAGTACATGCAGCCGGAGAGTGTAGCGACGCTGGTTAGTCAGTTACTCAGCAATCCCGTCGATGTCGTGATACATGAATTGACTTGCCGTCCTATGGTTGAACTGGAATAGTCAAAAAATTAGCAGTTACTTGGGCAGCTTGAACCTGGTTGTAAAAACAGCTTTTGATTAAAAAGCTGACCTGTGGAGTCACCGGACGGCTAAAACATAAGGTTACAACTAATTTTTGCCGCTTTTTGGTGTCGAATTGAGTGTTTTACTGTGTTTTTTTGAAGCAACAATCCGGATATATAATACGCCAAGAATGGCAGAGAGCACTGAGGCGAACAAAATCGATCCTGTAGCATTTTGGAGATACTCTGCTTGCGTGTCAAAGGCCAGTATGGCGATAAATGTGGACATGGTAAAGCCAATACCGGCTATCAGTGACATGCCTATCACGTGCTGAATATTAAGACCCTTCGGTAAACTCCCGATTTTGTATCGCAGACCCAGCCAGCATGCCCCTGAAATACCAACAAATTTGCCAATGACCAGCCCGGTAACTATTCCCAACCCAATAGGATGTTGCAGGGTTTCGATCAGTGAACTGAAGCTAAATACCACGCCGGCGTTAACCAGAGCAAACAGTGGCAAGACACCTCTATCTCAGCATAACGGTGATCCTAACATTAGGTTTTTTATTCATATCAAACACTTTTGTCAGTAACGGGTGTTGAATTAAGCAATACTTTGACAATCCAGATGTAAAAACCAGTAAGCAGAAGATTGACAGAAAGACTCAAAGCCGCCACAGTTAACATTGAACCGCCAATACCATAGCCCAGCGCCAAAACCAGAATCCCTGCTCCTACCTCTCCACGCGGCCACATCCCTATCGCCAGTGCCAAGCGCTCTTTCCAATGGGCTTCACGCTTATAGACAAAAGCTGGAAACATCTTGCCCATGTTTGAAATGATAGTGATCATCAATACATGAAAAGCAATCATTCCAGGACTTAGCTGCGGGCCTGAGTTGGCAATATCACTATTAAAAATCTCTGGCATATTCAGTCCAACCAGAAAGATGAAAATTGCAGATACAATAGTGGCAACATTTTGTTCCTGAGGACTTTCCAGTCCCTCAATAGATCCCCCTTCCGGACGCTTCATCATGGTTCCGAGTACAAAGGCTGGCAAGAGTATTTCGATGTGGATGGGAACTTGCTGGTCGATCAGCAGGCTGGTGAAATAGATCAATTTCGATATACCAATAATGGCCACAGCGTAACCCAACACCCAGGGCCAGGATATGGGGATAGACCAACGGTGCAGGTAAGTCCAGGCAAATAAAATTTGGATTGTCATTATCAGTATAACAACCCCCATTTGCCAGGATGCTCCGACCATCATAATTCCCAGAGGAATCATCAGCAACACAGTATCCAGATCATCAAAGATAGCCAGTATACGGGCCTTTCTAAACAACCAGGTGGCACTGAGGCCGGCCGCTGCTAACATGGAAAACAAAACCCCTGCAGAGGTGGGAGCAGAAAATCGGGAGATGACCAAAGCAGGCTTCCAATCTTCCCAGCTTGTGGCACCTTCAGGACCCAGAATGTAGACGAAATAGAGAGTAACAAATATCCAGGGAAAAGCTGCAGCTGTCATGGCAACCACATAATCCCAGCCATAGCTTCTTAGCTTTGATTTATCCAAATCAAATTCGTAACCAACATGGATCATAATAAATGCTAGACCAATGAGTGTAAAAACTGTGATCAGTTCAGAAATAATGTGGTATGAATCCCTGAAGTGTTCAGGGAGTAGCTGCGATCCAATCAAGCCTAAAGTGAGGAGAATGGATAAAATGAGAACTTTTTTCATGATATTTAATTCCGGCCTAATGTCTTGGTAATTTTATGTGTGAACATTAAAACCTCCATTTTGTAGATCTATAATATTGGATTGATCACTAATATAGTTACCCTACAAATACGGTTAAATTAAAAACGGCCTCTGCAGCAGCGTAGGCATAAGACAGTTAAACCAATCATCACCATTACCACAACAATATCCTGAACAATAAGAAAACCGATGGCGATACGACCGTGCAATGTATCTACTTCGCGTTTATCAGATAGCAATCTTACGATAATGATGGTGCAGGAGAAGGTCAGAGCCACTGCCACATAAAGAGCACTAACCGAAGTCATCCCATGGTAATAGCGATCAGCTAACCAATCACAGAAGTCAAAAAGACCTGCTCTAACCCAGTGGCTAACGCCACTGGCCCATGGTGCGAATCATTTGCCGATTCCCAACTGAGTGCCGACGGCCCCATTAAGATACCTACCGCAATCGTATACCAATAGCA